>JASLKI010000212.1 GCA_030747575.1 Verrucomicrobiota bacterium
TGCAGCAACCGGCCGGCGACCGCCGCCTCGTAGGCCGGCTCGCAAAGCGGCGCCCGGCCCACGGCACACATCGGGCATCCGCCGCAGCACGGCACGAACGAAAACACCACGTGATCGTCCGGCGCAAGCCCCTTCACCCCGGGGCCAACCTCGCGAACGATCCCAGCCGCCTCGTGCCCCATCACCATCGGCACCGGGCGCGGGCGCGAGCCGTTGATCACCGACAAGTCGGAGTGGCACAACCCCGCACCGGCCACCTGCACGAGCACCTCATTTTCGCCGGGGCCGTCGAGATCCACCTCCTCGATCGAGAGCGGGCGGGACTCCCGATACGGGCGAGGCAACTCCATTTGCCGAAGAACAGCAGCCTTGGTTTTCACGCCCGCGAAGCTACCGCCGCCCTTGACCAAGCGCAATGATCACTTGCGGCTTTGGCTTGTGTCGGGGCGGGGGTTGTCGGCAACTTGGCTCAGCGACGTGGACAAGGAACTTTCAACTGGCGAGGCCGAACCGGAGCCGACGGTGGTGACGATCGATGAGACGCTCACCAGCGAGCGGCTCGACCGGTACCTCACGACGAGGCTGCCGCACATATCGCGCGGCGGCATCCAGCGGCTCATGCACGAGGGCTGCATTCTCGTCGATGGCAAACCGGCCAAGCCAACGCAGCACCCCGTCACCGGCCAGACGGTTGAGGTCACCTGGCTGGCGCCGAGGGAACTCGAGGCCAAGCCGGAGGATTTGCCGCTCGATATTTTATTCGAGGATGACGACCTCGTCGTCGTCAACAAGCCGGCCGGCATGCCGACCCATCCCGGCCACGGGCACGAGGGCGGCACGCTCGTCAACGCGCTGCTACACCACTGCGTCGAGAGCCTGAGCGGTATCGGTGGCGTGGTGCGCCCGGGTATCGTGCACCGACTGGACATGGACACGACCGGCTGCATCGTCGCCGCCAAGAACGACGCGGCACACCTTGGCCTTGCCGCGCAGTTCAAGGAGCGCGAGGTGGACAAGCGGTATCACGCGATCCTCTGCGGCCGGCTGGCCAACGATGAGGGAGAGATCGATGCGCCGATCGCGCGGCATCCCGTGAACCGCAAACTGATGTCGGTGCAGCCCGGCGCAAGCCGCAACGCCCGCACCGGCTGGCGCGTGCTCGAGCGCCTGGCCAATTGCACGCTCGTTGAGGCAACGCTGTTCACGGGACGGACACACCAGATTCGCGTGCACTTCAAGCACATCGGTTTTCCGTTGGCGGGCGATACGCTTTACGGCACAAAGGCGACGGCGCAACTAGCGAGCGACACCGGCGTGCGTGCCGAACGGCAGATGCTCCACGCACGGTCGCTGGCGTTCACGCATCCGCGCAACGGCGAGCGGCTCACGTTCGAGGCCGCTTGGCCAGGCGACTTTGAACGGGTGCTCGACGAGTTGCGCAAAGCAAAAACGAATTCATGATCGAACTCTGGACCGGATACGGCATCGTGCTGCTGATTATGTTCATCGGTGTGATGGGTAATCTCATCCCTGGCATCCCCGGCACACCGCTGATCTTGGCCGGTGCCGTTGGGCATCAACTTTACTTTGCCGGACAGGGCGGCGCCGGCTGGTGGTGGGTGGTGGTACTGACGGCATTCGGGCTCCTGGCGCTCGGGCTCGACTACCTGGCGACTCTGCTCGGTGCAAAAAAACTGGGCGCTACGTGGAAAGGCATGGTCGGCGCGGTGCTTGGCGTGGTGGTGGGGTTGTTCGTGTTCCCGCCGTTCGGACTGGTCGTGGGACCGTTCGTCGGGGCGATGGGGTTTGAGTGGGCGTTCGGCCGAAAGGCACCCGAGGCGGCCAAGGCCGGCGTGGGAGCGGTAATCGGCATGGCACTGGGCGTGGTCGGCAAGTTAGTCTGCTCGGTGGTGATGCTCTCGTTGTTCGCCTTCGCCGCTTGGCCAAACGCGAGTCATCTGCGGGTTGCTCCAACGCCACCGCCCGTCGTGGAGTCACCGACTACCGAGGCGGCCGAGGCGGCTTCGGACTAATCTTCGGCGTCGGCTTTTTTGTTTTTCAACAATGCCCCCATGGCATCGGCTGCCGCCTGGCCAAGCTCGTCGTTTTTGGCTTCATCGCCCAGCTTGGCGTTGCTCTTGCCCAAATCCTCACCGAGCATTTCCATCGACTCACCGTAGAGCTCGTTTTTCTCTTTGTCGTCGCTCACTACCGGTAATCTGCCAAAAACCGCCTGAGAGTTCAACCGGGCAAAAAAAACTTTGTTTTTTTATCGATTTCCCGTTGCCAAAGTCCCTTTGTGGGCGTAGCAAGGCCGGCCAATGAACTCACTACGATTCATTCCACGGAACGCGCTTTTGGCCGTTGGAACCGCTGCAATTCTGTCCTTGACCGTCGCCGCACAAGCCGCCGAAGGCTGGGTTGTGGACTTCGAGAAAGCCCAGGCCCAGGCCGCCAAGGAAGGTAAAAGCATCCTCATGGAGTTTACCGGCTCGGACTGGTGCCCTCCCTGCAAGGCGCTGCAAAAAAATGTCCTGTCCAAGGACGTCTTCAAGACGGAGATGCCCAAGAGTTTCGTCCTACTCAAGCTCGACAGCCCTCGCGATAAATCCAAGCAGACCCCGGAGGAGATCGAGCAGTATAAAGTGCTCAGCGCAAAGTACGGCATCCAGGGTGTACCAACCATCTTCCTCGCCGATGCCAAGGGACGGCCATATTACCAGACAGTCGGTTACAGTGGCGACCCGGCGGACAAGTATGTTGCCAACCTGAAGGATCAACTCGGCACCTTGGCCAAGCGCGACGCAGCGTTCGCCAAGGCTGAGAAAGCCTCCGGTACCGAGAAGGCCAAGCTGCTTGCCGAAGGCCTGTCGCTCGTGGACGACGAGATGGCGCTGAAGACTTACGGCAACGTGGTGTCACAGATCATCGAGTTGGACGCTGAGAACAAGGCTGGCCTCAAGGCCAAGTTTGCAGGACTTAAAGACAGTGTGGAATTCAAAAGCGAACTCGAAGCCACCATGCGCGGCAACAGCAACAAACCGGAAGACACCCTCGCCGCCATCGACAAACTGATCTAAGAAAAAAAACCGACCGGCGCGGCCCTGCAGGAAGCTGTCTTTATGAAGAGCTCGATTCTTTTTCAAACCGACAAGGCCAAGGCCAAGGAAATGCTGCTCGAGGCGCAGAAGCTCGCGCCGAAAAGCGAGACCGGCAAGCGGATCAATGACATCCTCGAGCGCTTCTTCAAGGACGAGTAACTGTACCGCTTAGCCAAGACGCGCGCGTCTCGGCACTTCCCTTCCAAGCCATTTTTCTACCGAAAATGCGTTGACAGGCCGGAGCTTGCGGGGTGTCATCCCTGCGATCTGATAGAGGAAAGACAACATCTGCAGCCTGCCGTGTGTGACCGGACATACGCTGAATGAGCGAACAGACCTTTAATGTAGCCCTCGTCGGCCTCGGTTTCGGCGCAGAGTTTATTCCCATCCACCAGGCGCATCCCAACGCCAACCTCGTCGCCGTGTGTCGGCGCAACGAGGCGGAGATGAACGCCGTGGCCGACCAGTTCTCCATCCCCAAGCGCTACACGGATTACGAAAAACTGCTGGCCGATCCGGAGATTGATGCGGTTCACATTAACTCGCCGATCCCCGATCACGCACCGCAATCCATCAAGGCCCTGCGCGCCGGCAAGCACGTCATGTGTACGGTGCCAATGGCAACAACGATCGCCGAGTGCGAGGAGCTTTGCCAAGCCGTCGATGAAACCGGACTCAAATACATGATGGCAGAGACGGTGGTTTACAGCCGCGA
>JASLKI010000213.1 GCA_030747575.1 Verrucomicrobiota bacterium
CGAGGCGGCAGTCAAGTTTTTTAAGAGCGGCAAGTCGCCGGTCACCGCCCGCGAGACGCTGGAGATCTACGCCTTCATGCAGGCTGCCGACGAATCCAAAGCCGCCAACGGCAAGGAAGTCCCCCTAAAACTCGACTGGGAGTGAGCGGAGGCGCGGAGAACTTCGGAGTTTTTTGGAAGGAGAAAATGGGACGCAGGTTTTCAGGATGAGCAGGATTAGTTTTTAATCCTTTAAATCAGCGCTCATCCGCGTCCTGTTCTCACAACCCCTTCGCGCCCATTCGCGGTATTCAAAAAACGTGTCGCGGCTTTTCGGTGGGCGGCGGTTAGTGGGAGTTCGGCGAGCTTGGCCTCGGGGAGCCATTGGCCTTTGAGCTGGGCCAAACGCGGTTTTCGGCTGGGCGCGATCACGAACATCTCGAGCCGGTTGCGGTAGCGGGTGATGGAGTGGTTGATGGTGCAGAGCGGCTCCAGCGCTGCTTGGCCAAGCGCGAGGCTGGCCTTGGCCAAGTCGGCCGGTTGCATGGCAGGATCGTCCGCCTGCCAGTTGGGGAATTCCCAAAAGCCGGCGTTCACTTCGCCGCTTGGCCGGCGTTGAACGTAGACCTCCCCGCGCCAAGCGATAATGAAGCCGATGAACCGCCGCTTGGTCGCCGCCGCCCGCTTGGCCAATGCCGGAATGGCGTCCACTTTGTTTTGCTTCCGAGCTATGCAGCGGCCTTTCAGCGGACAGCCGCCGCAAAGCGGGTTGCGCGGCGTGCAGATCAACGCGCCCAGTTCCATCACTGCCTGGTTTAAAGCGGAGGCGTTTCGTTGCCTTGCCTTTTGGAGCGTCGGCGCGTGTTTCACCAATTCGGCAGCGACCGACCATAGGCGATCAGCGACCGGCTTGGCCTTCGGCGACTCTTCGATGCCAAGAAGGCGCGTCAACACCCGGGCGACGTTGCCGTCCACGACCGGTTCGGGTTGGTTGAACGCGATGCTGCAGATTGCGCCGCCGGTGTAGCGACCCACTCCCGGTAACGCCAGCACGCCGGCCAAGTCACGGGGGAAACGGCCGCCAAACTCGTCGCGGATCCGCTTGGCCCCCTTTTGCAGGTTGCGCGCCCGCGAGTAGTAGCCGAGGCCTTCCCAAAGTTTGATCACCGTGTCCTCGTCGGCAGTAGCGAGTGATGCGATGTCCGGCAACTGCTTCATCCACCGTTGCCAATACGGGATCACGGTTTTGACCTGCGTTTGTTGCAGCATGATCTCCGACACCCAGATGGCGTACGGATCGCGCGTCCACCGCCACGGCAGGTCACGGGCGTTCCCGGCGAACCACTTGAGCAGCGGCGCCACGATGGAGCGGATGTGCATCGGCGCGGAAGCCTACCGCCCGGCGTCAGCTTGGCCAAGCAGCCGTCGTTGACTTGGGCGCGGCTCGGCGACAAAGTCACCGCAGCGGGATGAGTGACTTGGCACAGACCGTCTCCGCCAATGGGCGGGAGATCGCCACCGGGCTGCCGGTGTCGCTGCATGATTTTCTCAAGGCGCAGGGCATGCTGCCGCGAAGCGTGGTGGTGGAACTCAACGGCGAGGCGGTCACGCCCTCGGAGTTCGTGGAACGGCAGCTCAACGCGGGCGACACGATGGAAATAGTAAAAATAGTGGCAGGCGGATGAAGGAAAACCTCCAGAGCCTTCGCGGGCATTTGTTGCTGGATGCCGGCGGAATGTACGGTTCCTGTTTTCACCACACGGTCATCCTCATGTGCCAACACTC
>JASLKI010000214.1 GCA_030747575.1 Verrucomicrobiota bacterium
ATCCGAGTATGTCAATATGATTTGGGTTTTCTCGCTACTTAAACTCTTTGTCTCGGAACTAAAATGCCAATCTTTAAGAAGATCGATTGATTTCATTCCATCGTACCTGAAGGAAAATGGCGTTCGATCTTTGTCTGCGAGATATTCGGCTAACCATTTATCTCGACTATCATATGCCGCAGAATCTGAGATGCGATCTAAGGTCACCTCAGAATGTGCACAGATGCCATTATTAGACAGTAGCCCTAAAAGAAAGATCGCATGTATCGAGGCTACCGTGATTAGCCATTGATGAGAACGTTGAACAATGCCAAGTGATTGATGTTTGGAGAATGGGTTGTCTAGTCCAGTATATGGTGAGTAACGAGTTAATCTTTTTAGCATAATAACTGTTTAGGGTTACCATCGATCGAAAACTTACGTGAAAAGTTTACATCCGAGAGTAAGCCTACGATTGTTGTGAGTAGGAGGTGTTTCATTTTATTAATAGTTCCCTTTACCGGGGATTAGATGCCGCACGCCACCTCTGGGGTTCTCAACATCATTCTTTCTTCTAGGAATCAGATGTACTTGTGCATGGAATATCGTTTGCCCTGCGACCTCACCGCAGTTCCAACCGATGTTAAAACCCTCCGCGCTGCTGTCTTCCGCCAAATCTAGGGAGAAAAACGCCGCTGGCCAACCTATTTTAACCCATGTTTACCGCTTCAAACCAGGCGCTTGGCCAAGCGGCAGCGGGGTTCAGTAGAGTGCGATGGCACGGCCGGGACCACCATGGCAGCCCTTGATTTTCGGCGAGGCAAATAGAAATACCGCCTTGGCTGGTAGTTGTCCAAGTCTGGTCAGAAACTCGACTCCGACCATGTCCTGCGTTCCCAATGTCCAGTAGGTAAATAGTGCCTGTTTTGAATCCACACCTCCGAGCGTGGGGGCGTCAGTGCCCACGCAGCGGATTCCGCGCTTGGCCAAATGCAGGATAGCTCCCGCGTCTGGAGCCGGCCAGCCTTCGCTGAGTCCGTTGATTGGGTTTTCCATGCACGTTTTACCTTCCGGCAACGGCTTGTAATGGGTGTCCACATGCCCAGTGCGAAACAGAACGATTTCACCCCGTTCGAGTTTGCCGGTCTTCTTCTCGTAAACTTCAAGGTGGGCGGCAGTAATCGCCGGTGAGGCAGGCCACTGGCTGTTCTGTGTTGTGCCGATGAGGGGTCTCACATCGATCACACGGGCGTTTCCCGAAATTTGCGAGAGGGGAACCTTGTCTGCAGTTACTCGACTGGTGCCGCGTTTGCCGAATTTAACTTCATATTCCTTGAGCCACTGCAGTACCTTCGGTGGATAATTGTTGTTGTTGAACCCTGGCTTTGGGAGGGAGTAGGCCGGTGGGACTAGGTGTGTACCTGCGTGGCTGTCCATCAGATGGGTATGATGAAAGATGTCCAGCGCTGGTTCATAAAAAAAGTCTGCTCGGGTATAGGGATGGCGGTGTCTTGAGACTCCACGACCGGGCCAGGTCAACGGATAGTTCGCCGCCATCACCACCGAGAGATCGGCTACCCGTTTTGCGCGCGCGGACTTTATGAGGGAGTCGGCCTGGCCTCCTACAATGGCAAAGGCTCTTCCCTCTCCATATGGTCCCTTGAAATGCCTCGGCCCCATCATGCAGTAAAACGCCCCGGTCGGCGGGAGCTTCTTAAGATTGGTGGCCCCTTCAGTGAAGATCAGGCCCCGCAACAGGCCCTCATCATGAACCGCTGCGGCGAGGTCCGGCATTGGCCCCATTGTCGGGCTGTCACAGCCAACGGCAGTGACGCCTTTCTTTGCGATGTAGGCCATGCACTCGGGATCGGGGTCTGGCCAGGCTGGCGATTTTTTCTCGAGTGGCAGTGCAAGGAATCTGCGACCCTCTGGCATAGGTTTGTAATAACGGTCACTGTAATCACTTCTTAGCAGCACGATGTCTCCTTGACCAAGTGGGCGATACTTCTTTTCCCAAGCAATGATATGCTCCTTTTTTATAAGGGGACTGACACCATTGGGCGCTTGGTCGAGGAGAGAAGTCACGTCGATGACGCAGGCTTCGCCGACCAGTTTCCAAGCCGGGGTTTGGTCGGTGTACTCAAGGCCAAGTGGGCCGGCATTCTTGAGTCCGCTGCCCGGGCGCGGGATGGAGTGAGGCGGCACATCGATCTGAGTGCCGGTGTTGCCGTCGATCTGCAGTAGGTCACTGTTGTAGGGGCTCGATGGCCCGATCCGGATGTAGCGGTTCATGTAAAACCGCGGGAATCCGGTGGCCCAAGTGCAGGGGTAATTCTCAGCGACGATTAGAGAGAGATCGACAATTTGTCCCTGGTCCCGGTCGTTCGCCTGAACTGAGCTGCTTTGGCCAAGCGCCATGACGAAAGTTAGCAGTGTGACTATGTCGACTCTTGTTTTCATGGATTTCATAGAGTGAATTCAATACGTCAAGCATTCAGGTGGTTTTTCGATTTGTACGGCAAGATGTTCGAGAAATCTTGCCGCGGGAGCTCCGTCGACAATTCGGTGATCAAAAGTCAGATTTAGGGTTAAGCGCTCCTGACACATGGCTTGTTCCTTTTGCCATATCACTTTTTCTTGAATGCGCCCAATCCCGAGGACGGCACATTGCGGGGGATTGATAACCGGTGTGAATGCGTCAACACCAAGTCCTCCCAGATTGGAGATAGTGAATGTGGCAGCTTGCATTTCCTCGGCTTTAAGTTGGCCCATGCGGGCTTTTTCCATCAGTGCTCTTGTTTGCTCGGTCAACTCGTCTATGGCGAGTCGGTTCGCATTACGGATGACCGGGGTAAGGAGTCCTGCTGGTGTGTCCATCGCGAAGGCAATGTGGATCTGGTCCGGCAGGAAAATCCCGTTTTCATGCCATTGGCTGTTAAGCTGAGAGTGGCTCTTGAGTGATTCGGCGGTGAGGCGAATGAGCATGTCGTTGTAGCTCGGAATTACTTTTTTTTCGGCGCTAGTTTGCTTGTATTTTCTGCGCAATTCGACCAGCGCCGTGGCATCCACTTCTCGGTGTAGAGTCACTGGCGCCGCCGGGTCGGTTCCGATCGTCATCTGCCGGGCAATGACTTTTCGAGTGGCGGAAAGCGGTTCCGTTTTTCCAGTTAACGGGTCATTCGGGCCAGATGTTTGGGCAACAGTAACTGCAGCGCGTATGTCCTGTTCGCGAATGCGTCCGCCGCGGCCGGTACCTTCAATATTATCCCAGTCGACGTCCATCTCGTTGGCCAAGCGAAGGGCTCTCGGCGAGATGGATTTCCCGGGGCGCACCGGCTTGGCTTGGGACGCGGCCGGGCCGGGCGATTTGTCGGTCGGGATCTGGTGGCCAGGCTCCGCCTCGGCCCGGGGGGCATCCTTCCACGGCTCTAGGTCGTCTTCATCAGCGAGAAAAGCTACGCGCTGGCCGACCACAACGGCGTCCCCGAGCTTGGGCGCATCGGGCGGCAGGCGCAGGTAGCCGGCGTCAAAGGATTCAACTTCCTGGGCGGTCTTGTTCCCCTCCATGACAAACAGCATGTCCCCGACCTCGACCCGTTCACCATCTCTCTTGAGCCATTCCTGAAATGTGCCCTCCTCCATCGACCAGCCCATGCGGGGCACTATTACTTCCGTTGCCATGCTCACTCCTCAAGCAGGTCGCGGATGGCGGCCTCTATGGTGTCCGGGTTGGGTACGATGGCCTGTTCGAGTGGCGGGCTATAGGGAATGGGCGTGTGGAGTCCATTAAGCCGCTTTACCGGCGCGTCGAGTTCATCGAAGCCTTCCTCGGCTATGTGAGCCGCGATTTCCGAGGTTAGGCTGCATGGGCCAAACGCCTCATCCACCACCAGTAATCGGCCAGTCTTGGATACTGATTGAAGGATTGTGTCGAAATCCAATGGGGACGCTGTTCGGGGATCTACCACCTCGACTGAGATGCCTTCCTTGGCCAGTTTTTCAGTTGCTTCCAGTGTATGGCGCACCATCAGAGACAGGGCGACGACGGTGGCGTCCGATCCTTTGCATGCGACTCGCGCTTGGCCAAAAGGAATCTCGTAATCTGATTCAGGAACCTTGCCCTTGGTGGCCATCAGTTCACGGTGCTCAAGGAACAGTACAGGGTCGTTGCAACGCAGCGCGTGATGAAATAGGCCCTTTGCATCATATGGTGTTGATGGCAACACTACGCGAATGCCCGGGATGTGCGAGTAGATGGAAGCGTAATTCCCGGAGTGGTGCGTGGCTGCGCTGTGCCCGATGCCGATGCAGCCCCGAAGAAGAATAGGCATCTTCAAACGGCCACTGCTCATGTAACGCATCTTGGCCACCTGATTGATGACCTCGCCGAAGGCGTCGTTGATGAAGTCGATAAACATGAAATCGATTACCGGCCGTGAGCCGGTCATCGCTGCGCCGCATCCGAGCCCGATGAAACCCCGCTCGCAAATCGGAGTGTCGCAAAGGCGTTTTGCCCCGTGTTCTTCGTACAGGCCAAGCGTGGTGGCGAAATTGCCGCCTCGCTGGCCGATGCCCTCACCCATTACAAAGATGGCCGGGTTGCGTTTCATCTCAAAGGCTAGTGCTTCAAGTGTGCCGCCTACATATGTCGTCACTCTGTCGCCAGGTTCGGGTAGATTGGGAACAGTTTGGATATCCTCGCAAAAGACATGGTTGGTAACTATTCCCGGATCAGGCCAGGCGGCCTGCTCAGCTTCTGTCTGGCCCAGCGCGACTAGTTCCGCGATCTCGTCCTCGATGGTCTTTAGTTCATCAGCCTCTGCTTTTCCCGATTCAACCAGCGCTTTGCCAAGCTGCCGGATGGGGCAGCGTTCCTTCCATCGTTCTACCTCCTCATGTGTGCGGTAGTTGAAGTCGGGCATCCCTTCGGCATGCGCCCGGGTGCGGTAGGTTCTGCACTCTATCAATGTTGGGCCACCACCATGTCGTGCCTGTTCAATGGCCTGTTTGGCGGCCTGCTCAACCTCACTCACATTGTTGCCATCAACTTCAACTCCGCTCATTCCGTACTGCTTCGCACGCCGTCCGACATGCGGATTGCTACTGGAATAATCGAATGACACCTCGGTTGCGAAATGGTTGTTTTCGCAGACAAAAAGGACAGGCAGTTTCCAGATGCCGGCCATATTGAGCCCCTCATGGAAGGCGCCATTGTTAACGGCTCCATCCCCGAAAAACGCCACAGCCACATTGTCCCGGCCCAGTAACTTGAAACTGTAGCCACCCCCGCAGGCCTGAAGAATGCAGGGCCCGACGATACCGCTGGTGCCCATCATCCCAATCTCAGGCTTGAACAGGTGCATGCTGCCGCCGCGGCCCTGGGAACATCCGGTCTCTCGGCCAAACAGCTCTGCGATCAGTTCCTCCGGCTCCATACCCTTGGCTAGTGCATGTCCGTGACCGCGGTGTGTGCTAAACACGACATCCTCCCGTCTCAGATGATGGCATACCCCAGCGGCGATCGCCTCTTGGCCGACATATGTGTGGCAGGCACCGTGAACAAGCCCGCGCTGGTGCGCCTTGGCCAGAGCCAGTTCCGTTTGCCGGATGAGCTGCATTTGACGATAAAGAATCAGATTGGTTTCCTTGGTGGCGATCATCGGCTGGTTATTCTTTGAAGGTCTCATTGCCATGCGAGCCCCCGGCGTTCTGGGCTAGGTTGCCTCCGTCCATCGGGATGAGCGCGCCGGTTATCCACGACGAGGCGTCAGACGCAAGAAAAACAGAGAGCCCGCGGATGTCGTCAGGGTGGCCAAACCGTCTGGAAGGGATACCACTGAGAAAACGATCGCGAATCCCCGGGTCGGCATCGATGCGCTTCTGGAGTCCATCGTTCATTACCTGCGCTGGCAGAATGGCATTAACCCGGACACCACGATGCGCCCACTCGGTGCTTAACTCGCGAGTCATCTGGGCCACCGCGCCCATGGCCATGCTGTAGCCGATGTGTCCCCGGCCCAGCGCGGTGACGCTGGCGAGCGAGCCGATATTGACAATGCTGCCTTTGCCTCGTGCGAGCATGCGTCGGCCCGCTTCTTGGCAGCAGCAAAATCGGCCCAGCACGAGGTTGCGCCATGAGGATTCGATGTCTTTTAGTTGGATTTTCTCTGGTTTTTCGCGGACGGCTTCGCCGGCAACATTGCCGAGAAAATCGATACAGCCGAACGCTTCGTCGATGCTCTCGAACATGGCCCGGATGTCGTCTGGATTGGATACGTCGCATTTGGCAACATGACATTTTTGGCCGAGCTCCTTGATTTCCCTTGCTACACCACGTGCACCCTCCTGATTGAGGTCGATTGCAACCACATCCGCCCCGGCCTCGGCAAGGGCAAGTAACATTGCCCGGCCCATGCCGCTGGCCGCGCCGGACACGGCTGCGACCTTGCCGCTTAGGTTAAAGAGTGAGTTGGTCATGGTTGAATTTTATCATTAGAAAAAAAGCTCCCGGATAAGCGGCACCTGCGTCTGGAAAAAAACGATACTTGCCATGCCCAGATAAAAAATGCCGCACCCAATCATCCCCATACGGTGATACCAGCGCGGCCGCAACTGCACGGGCAGCAGCCGGCAGTTCATCCGCAGGATGAGAAATGCCGTGAAGCCAATGCCGATCGTATTAAGGTTTGCGACAATCAGCACCATGATCTTAGGTTTGCTGTAAAACAGGAAAATTGTCGCACAGATAAATGTCCATAGGATGTAGATTGCGAGGATGGAATAATAGATTCGCCGCACCTGATCGGGGCGCATTTTTTCGCGCAAGGTCTGGCTGCCGGACCACAGGATATCCGTCCAGCGACGGCAGACATCCTCGACGATGGACATTTGACTGGGCAATAGCACCACCAGTCCAATAAGACAGGTGGTTACCCAGAAAAAGGTGGAAAGGCCGGTTCCCGGCGTGAATGCGTGCCGCATTCCGTCTGCGCTGATGACGGCCTGAGCCCAGTCAAGCCGGTCTGGATCATTGAACATTGGGGAGTGCGGGGAAAACTGAAGCGAGATCAGTGCCGGCAACGCCATACCCATGAAGCATCCGGGCATCCAGATGAACAGCTGGTCGGTGCGGATGTATTTCCACCAGCCGTTCCAGCGTTTGATGTTGTCATCGTTAATGTCGAAAGTCTTGCCGATGTGGCTTAGAGTTATCTTACGCCCGCCTATTGCGCTCGGGATCGCTCCCACTGTGCTGCCCATGCCCCAGCCTTTGTCTCGCACAAAGTTGCTGTACGTTGCATTACCTAATCCGCCCCCGCCTGCGTAGCCTGCGAATGCCCCGAGCAGGGCAATGTTGCCAAGGAACAGCGTCGGCCAAACCCCTTGTTCCCAGCGGTGGATGAATACATTCGTCACGGTCTCTTTCCCGTTCGCATCCAGCACTGGCAGCGTGCCGAGTTTGAAAAAACCGCCGAATACCTTGCCCCAGTTTTCTGCGCTCACGAAAAACACGCCAACGAACAGGCAGAACCCCAACACGATCACAACCTTGGCCGTGAATACCACCTGCATCATGTTGAACACCTTGCCACCTAGAAGGATGGGAACTGAAACTAGCCCGAGTATCACGTACGCCAGCGTGATTACCAGCGCGCGGTCCTCCTCTCCAGCCGGTTGACCCTGTATGATGGAGGCAATAACTGCTGCCCCCTGGGTGGAAAGCGCCGGGATGAACATCCCAAGGCTTAACAACAGAAACACACCCATCCAGAACCTAGGCCCCGGACGGCTGCGCATCATCCCGGTGAACACTGGCTCACCGCAAAACAGCGCGTACCTCCCGCATTCCATGTTGTAAAAAACCTGACAAATGATGGCGACTGCTGCGATCCACATCAATCCGCCCCCATACCGTGCGGTGATTTCCGCGCCGACGAGCCATTCACCACCGGCGAGTTGAATCCCGCACATCACGAGCCCCGGCCCGACAAACCCAGTCCAGTTCCGCCATCCCAACGGTTTTGGCTCCGGCAGTTCCGCCTTACTCCACGAGGGAAGGCAGTTTTTCTTGATTTCGGTTTTTTGGAGATCACTCATCCCGGATCTTCAATTGGATACTCCATTGACGATGTTGGGCAGTGGCTCCTCTTTGATGGCTTTGAGGATGGTTTCCGCTGCGGACTCACGCAGGGTGATCGCAGCCTGCTCGCTGGCAGACGCAATGTGAGACCCGACAATGACGTTCTCCATTCGCAGGATTGGATGGTCTTTTGGGATCGGTTCCGGCGAAAAGACATCCAGTCCTACGGTGCTGATCCGCCCTTGGCCAAGCGCAGACATAAGGGCGGCAGGATCAACGAGGTCGCCGCGGCCCACATTGATCAGAATCGCTCCAGGCTTCATCTTTGAGATTGACGACTCGTTGATAATCCAACGTGTTGTCTCGCTAGACGGGCAGTGAAGCGTGATCAGGTCGCTATTGGCCAATAGTTCACCCATAGAGATCGGTTCGCCTCCTCCCTGCTCAATTTCTTCATCGCCGATTGCAGGGTCATAGACTAGTAAACGGGAACCAAAACCGGCCAAGCGCTTGGCTACGGCACGACCAATTCGGCCAAAGCCGACGATTCCAACGGTCAACCGGGCCAGCGTTTTCATCTGGCCAAGCGGCACGGCCAATCCCCAGTTCCCGTTCGTAGTGGCGTGGTGATTCTGAAAAAGACATCGTGTGGCGGCTACCATCAGGCCAAGCGTGTGATCGGCCACCTCGTCAGTGCAAAATTCCGGCACATTGCAGACCGGGATGCCCTTAGCCCGAGTTGCATCCAGGTGAACATTGTCGTAGCCGATGCCGTATCGGACTATAACCTTCGCTCGCTCCATCGCATCCACGACTTCAGCGTTTAAGGGTGCGAACTGGGTAAGTACATAATCGGCGTCCCGCACCACTTCGATCAGTGCTTCGGGTGTTTGGCACTGGTGTCCAGCCAGTTCACAGCCGCTTGGCTGAAGCACTTTTTGCTCAATCTCGAGGTTGGGAAATGTGAAATCAGTTACGACGATTTTGGGCATATCACTTCGTTTTTGGTCAGGCCGCCAAGTTGTTGACAACCTTGCCAGAAACGTCGGTTAGGCGGAAGTCGCGGCCGTCATGGAGGTAAGTGAGCCGCTCGTGGTTGAGCCCAAGCAGATGCAAGATAGTTGCGTGGAAGTCGTGTGTGTGGACAGGGTCCACGACGGATTTAAGTCCAATCTCATCAGTTGCGCCATGCGTGTACCCAGCCCGAACGGCGGCTCCGGCAAGGAAGGTGGTAAATGCCCAGTTGTGGTGCTCACGCCCCTTGTGGTCAGCTGAGCTGTTGAATGGAGTACGGCCAAACTCCGTTGTCCAGACAACCAACGTGTCCTCAAACATGCCACGATGTTTGAGGTCGGTGAGCAGGCCATAGATTGGCCGGTCGACCTGCTTAGCCAAGTGCTCGTGATCCATCATGTCGCCGTGCGAATCCCAGTTGCCGGAGGAACCGGTGTGAATCAATTCAATAAACCTAACCCCGCGTTCGGCCAAGCGCCGCGCTGCGATTGTTGTGAGTAGGAGGTTTTTCATTTG
>JASLKI010000215.1 GCA_030747575.1 Verrucomicrobiota bacterium
TGGCAACGAGTTGCGCGGTGAAATCAGCGGCGGAACGCGGGCGCAACAGTTGTCGGAGCGGGTTCGGCATGCGCTTGGCCAAGCGGGTTAAATATACAACTCGACCTCGCCCATTTTGTCGAGCAGCGGCTCGATGTCGGCGGCGGAGTCGAGTTGGCGGGTGTTGGCGGAGGTGTACTCGGTGCCGAGCGGCTGCGCGGCGCGGTGATCTGGCACACGGTACTCTGGGTGGATGGCGTAAAAAAGTTCCTCCTCGGTGACGCGCTGCATTTCGTACTCGTTGACGAGCGTTTCGTGCAGTTTTTCTCCGGGCCGAATGCCGGTGACGTTGACCGGGTGGTCGGCGCCTTGCGGGCTGAATTTTCGGCGAACCGCCTCGGCGAGATTCGCGATGGTGCAGGCCGGCGACTTGCGCACGAAGATCTCGCCGCCGAGCGCGTGTTGCATCGCGTGCAGCACGAGGCCTACCGACTGGTCAAGCGTCATGAGAAAGCGCGTCATCTCCGGCACGGTGAGCGTGAGCGGCTCGTCGTTTTCGATCTGCCGCTTGAACAGCGGGATGACCGAGCCGCGGCTGCCCATCACGTTGCCGTAGCGCACGCAGCAGAATTTCGTGTCGCCGCCGTTTTGGTTTTGGCTGCAGACGAGTTTCTCCATCATCGCCTTGCTAGTGCCCATGGCGTTGAGCGGCTTGACGGCCTTGTCGGTGCTGAGGGCGACGAAGGTTTTCACCCCCGCGGCCCTGGCGGTGCGGCAGGCGTTTTGCGAGCCGCCGACGTTTGTCTTGTAGGCCTCGTACGGAAATTTTTCGCACGACGGCACGTGCTTGAGGGCGGCGGCATGGAAGACGAGATCGACGCCGGCCATGGCTTCCTCGAGGCGGGCCTCCTCGCGCACGTCGCCGACGAGATATTGGAACTGCGGGAACGCCTGCTGCATCTCCCACTGCTTCTTTTCGTCGCGGCTGAAGATGCGAATCTGAGCGGGGGACTGCTTGAGCAGGTGGGCGGCGACGCGGTTTCCGAAGGAGCCGGTGCCGCCGGTGATCAGGATTGTGGAGCCGGAAACATTCATGCCAATGCCGCAACGAGTCTATGCCCGGCCCCCGCGATTGGCAATGGACAAGGCTTGTGCCATTGGTCTGGCAGGACTAGCCTTCGGCTCATGAAAGCCATCGCTGTTGGTATCATGGCGGGTTTGGGGCTGTTAACGGCTTCAGCGGCACCGGGTACCGAGGCCCAAGAGGCCAAGCCTCAAGGCTCTGCCACCGTGCCGTTGGCCAAGCGGGAGACGGTGCAGCTTGAGTTCGAGACCGTGCGCGGCCTGGCCTATCAGGTTTACTCGAGAAAAGGCAAAAACGAGTGGCGACCGCTTGGCCAATTGGTCGAGGGCGACGGCAAACCGGCGACCGTGTCTTACCCGGGCGACGACGACGGCGTGGAGTTTCGAGTGGAGACATACGAGGCCGTCGAGCCGCCGACGCTGCCCGCGGGCATCGACTACAAACTGACTGGCATTTATCGGTTGCGTGGGGCGTACAAGGTCTGCGTGGCCAAGGTAAATCGCACCACCGATCCGGTACGCACCGCCCACTTCACGCTTGGCCGAGGGGACACCGGCGGGTCGCTTCGGCTGCTCGACATTGATGCCGCCGCAGGGCGGGTGCGGATTGAGGCGGGCGGCGTGCCGTTGACGCTGAGTTTGCATGGCAACACATTTCAAACCGCAACCGCCAAGCCGCCACAGCCGCCGCAATCGGTGGCTGGCAAGCCGACGATCATCACTGCGCCGCCGAAGGGCAGCGTGTACATGGCCAGGAACGAGCCGTACTATAAAGAGGCGCAGAAAAAGCACACCAACCGCTACTCGCTGCTGGAGGGTTCCACGGTCAGGGCCATCAACCGCAGCATTCGCTCCCAGCCGCAGAGCATCTTCACGCCGCGCGTTTCCGTGCCGGGTTATCAACAGCCGTACTACTACCGTCCGAGCTCGCGCTCCACAACATTCCGCATCCGCCGTAGGTAGTTTTTACTTGGCGAGGGCGTCGAGGAGCTTTTGGTGAATCCCGCCGAAGCCGCCGTTGCTGAGGACGCAGAGGATGTCGCCTTCCTTCGCCTGACCGACGACGTGTTCCACGATCTCATCGGCGGTGGGGATATAATCCGCCTCGGTGTCGGCGGTGCGGATGTCTTCCATCAGCCGGGCCGGATCGAGCCTTTCTTCGGTGGGTATTTGCTCGAGCCGCGCGATTTCCGCCACGACAACGCGCTTGGCCAAGCGGAGTGCCTCGGCGAGTTCGGCCTGAAAATGGCTGCGGCGGGTGGTGTTGCTGCGTGGCTCGAAAATCGCCCAGACGCGCCGGCCGGGGTATCGCTGGCCAAGCGCCTTGAGCGTCTCGCGGATGGCGGTGGGGTGGTGGGCGAAGTCGTCTATCACGGTCACGCCGCCGGCTTCGCCGCGAATTTCCATTCGGCGCCGAATGCCCTCGAACGTGTCGAGGCCGGACTGAATCTGCACGTCGTTGAGTCCGGCGTAGCGCGCCAGCAACAGCGCGGCGAGGGCGTTGCGGATATTGAGTTCGCCGACCATCGGGATGCAAAACGTCGTGTCGCCGAGTCGAAATTCGGAGCCGCTTTCGTTGTAGGCCAAGCCGCTGGCCAAGTCGTCGCAGTCGCCGCCCAAGCCGAAGCGGCGCACGGGGCAGTGGTCGATGCCGAGCAGCGGCTCGAGGTTGGCGTCGTCGCCGTTGGCCAGGAGCAGGCCGTTGCTCGGGACGATGTTGATGAGGCGTTGAAAGGAAGTTTGGATTTCGGCGAGGCTGCCAAAAATGTCGGCATGATCGAACTCGAGGTTGTTGATGACGACGGCCTCGGGGAGGTAGTGGACGAACTTGCTGCGCTTGTCGAAAAACGCTGTGTCGTATTCGTCGCCCTCAATCACGAACCAGTCGCTGTCGGTGAAACGCGCGCCTTGGCCAAGGTTGTTCGGGATGCCTCCGATGAGGAAGCTGGGGTTGAGGCCGTTATGCTCGAGCAACCATGCGAGCAGCGACGCGGTGGTCGTCTTGCCATGCGTGCCGGAGACGACGAGCGAGCGTTTGCCGCGCAGGAACTGGTGCTTGAGCAGCTCCGGCAGCGAGCAGTAGTTGAGCTTCTGCCCGAGCGCGAACTCGGCCTCGGGGTTACCGCGCGAGATGGCGTTGCCGATGACGACCAAGTCCGGTTTGTGCGCGAGGTTGGCCTCGCCGAACGGCTTGGCCGCGATGCCGCGCTCCTCGAGGAAGGTGGACATCGGTGGGTAGATGCCCTGATCGGAGCCGCTGACCGCGATGCCGCGCTCCTTCAGCGCCGCGGCAACGGAGGCCATTGCGGTGCCGCAAATGCCGACGAAATGGATGGAGCGTGCGTTTTCGATGGTGGGCCTCAAGTCACTTTCCGCGGAAAGGCCCATTGCCTACCCCAGCCATCCGTCGAAGCCAAGTTTCAAAGCTTAATGCTCGCTTGGTCAAATGCTAGTTGTGATTGAGTTTGGTCCAAGTCAGGCCGTCGAGGTTTTTGGTTTGTGCTGGGATGATTAGGCTAGCAATCCAACCGGACAGAAAACATGTAACTGTTCCAATGGCTCCGATGATCAGCGGGTGGGCATCGGTGTGAAATTTCACATAATATAGAACGGCCGCCGCTACGATGACCCCGGTCCAAGCGTGAACGCTTGCCGTGCGATTGGTGAATATGGCCAAGGTAAATAAGCCTCCCAGCGTACCAAGAATCAAGCCGACGTAGCCCATCAGGGTGTCCCAAAGGTTTTTGCTGTCTTGTGATGCAATATAGATTGCCGAAACGGTGCCGAGGACACCGAGGACCACCGTGATGCGCTTGGCCAATTTTAGCAGCGATTCACTATCCCTGTTTTTCGAAAGAAAATCGGTTGTGAATGCCGTCGCAATGGAATGCATACTTGAGTCGAGACTGGACATCGCAGCGGCAAACACCCCGGCGATTACCAGTCCCGCAAGGCCGGCTGGCATTTGGTGCAGAATGAAGTGGGGAAAGATTTGGTCGATTTTTGAAATTGGTTCCAGATTTGATGGTTGTTGTTGGAAATAGACGAACAATGCTGTGCCAACCCCGAAAAAGAGAACCGAAAGCGGAACACTCAGGGCGCTGTTAGTCCAAATGGCCTTGGCAGCTTCCTTTTCGGTAGGGGTGGTGAGATAGCGTTGCACCACGGCTTGATCCGTACCGTAGCTGAGGATTTGGGCGAAGATGCCGCCGATGATAATCACCCAAATTGTGTCGATGCCACTTACAAAGCTAAAGTCGGTGTTCACCATCTCAAACTTACCCTGTCCCGAGGCCGTTTCAATAATGGCTGAAAATCCTCCGTCCACTTCTCCTACGATTACAAAAAACGCAACCAATGCCCCGCCCACGAGGACGATTGTTTGAATGACATCCGTCCAAATAACGGCTTCGATGCCGCCAAGCACTGTATAGATTGTGCTCAAAACGCCCATGGTGATAATGCAGTACATAACATCCCAACCTGTAACCGAAGACAGGGCGAGCGCGGGAAGCAATATAACTATGCCCATGCGCGCGAGTTGAAAGATGGCGAAGCTGGCGCTACCCAGTTTTCGCAAACCCGTGCTGAACCGCATCTCCAAATATTCATAGATGCTTGTGATACCCAGGCGTCGATAAAATGGGAGGAAACAGTATATAATAAGCGGCGCCATTACCGGGATGGTCATGTTAAATATAAACCAGGTCCAATTCGTGGCGTACGCTTTGGCGGGTATGGAAAGATAAGTGATGGCGCTCAGCATGGTCGAAAAAATACTTAGGCCAGCCGCCCACCAAACGACTCGTCTGCCGGCTAAAAAATAATCCTCGGCAGAATTGTTTTTTCGTGAAAAATAGATCCCGATCCCGATGAGGACACCCATGTATGAGACCATTACAATCCAGTTTGCAGTCCCAAAGTTTTCGTTTTGTCTGGGCAGA
>JASLKI010000216.1 GCA_030747575.1 Verrucomicrobiota bacterium
GCCCAACTCGCGCTCCACGCCGTCGAGATAACGCGACATGATCGGCGACAGGTAGGCATCGACGACAGTCGTCTCGGCGCGGTGCAGGACTTTGATGACCGCCGCCAAGTCGCTGGACACGGAGACGTGCTGCCAACCGGCTTCGCGGAGGTGATGGGCCAGGCGCTGTTCGTGTTCGGGGTTACGGTGGCTGTGCAGACAGACGACGGCGGCGGATTGGTTTTCGTTTTTAGGCGGATCAGCGGCGGGAAGGTTGAGCGGGCGAAGTACTTGGCCAAGCGCGTCTAGCCGTTCGTCGATCCCAATGGTGTTGGCGGTGAGTGGGCCTTGTTTTTGGACGTTCAGCGCGAACAGGTCGGGGCGTTTTTGATCGCTGATGATGAGCAAATCCTCGAAGCCGCGTGTGATGAACAGAGTGACCTCAGCTCCTTTTTCCTCCAGCAATGCATTCGTGCCGCGGGTGGTGGCCAAGTGCATGACCATCGGCGGCAGCGCCTGGTCGGCTGGAGTGCCGGTGGCGATTCGGGCCGCGAGAATCGGGACCTCTACTTCAAAGGCGATTTCGATCGCTTGATTAAGCGGGGTGTTGGGGGGCAGCGGTTTGGCCAAGCGGAGTTGGCTAGGCGAGTCGTGACCGGTGATTTTAATCGGCTCCCCAGCTTGAGCAAGGAGCTGAAATTGTTGGCCAAGCGCGAAGCCGGCGATGAGCGGCTGGTGTAACTTGATCGTGATCTCGGTCGGCGAGTTGATGGCCGTGAGTGTGCCTCGGAGGCAACTGCTGGAGAGAACCTTGAAGCGATGGGTGCGCCCTTGCGGGTCGGCGACGAGGCAGTCGGTGAAGGTGCCGCCGGTGTCAACCCAGACATGCCAGCCGCCTTTTTCTTCGTCGGTTGTGTCGTTATTCACGGTTGGCGGATTGCGGCTCGACGAGTGCTTTTATGCGGAAGCCGCCGGTTTGCAGTTCAGCGGCTTGGCCGACGAGGGCCGTGATTTTTCCCGAAGCATGGCGCTCGCCTTTTATGATGCTGAATTCTGTGGAGCCAATAGTTAACTCACCTTCGTTGATCACGACTTCGGTCTCGATAAATTGCTTGTTTGCTTCGCCGATACTAATGCTCGCCTCCTGTTCCGCGATGACGGTGATTTTGGGAGTGGTGATTACCACGGGATACCTCGGGTCGGAAGTATCTGTGATTTGAAGCGCGACGATGTAGTTGCCGGAAGTTGCTGCGTTGTCGTTTCCCAAACCGGAACTCAGGGTGAGTTGGCAGCCGGCCGTGAGTGCCAGAAATCCAGTGACCAGAACGGTATTTAATTTCATCCACCCCATGGGGCGAAGCTAGGAAGGCGCACGTCCGCTCGCAAGTTATTTTTGGGCGCGGAGTTTTTCAGCAACAGCTTGAGCGTCGGTGCCTGTGATGAGGAGGGTTTTGTTTCGGCTTTTTTCGCCGCGGATGAGGGCCGCGGTGCTTGGTGGGACGCCGAGTGACTTGGCGATGAACTTGGGCAGCGCATTGTTGGCGGCGGAGTCCACGGGCGGAGCGGTGATGCGGACTTTGAGTTGGTTGGCATTGGGGTCGGTGATGATTTCATCGCGCGATGAGCGTGGTTGCACGCGAATGGCCAGCGTTACGCCTTGCGGGGTTTCTCGGATATATTTGGGCAGTTCCACTCGGGGTGACCATTTGAGGTCACGAAGCGCTCGCTGCCAAGCTGCGAATGGAGTACATTGCCGATGTGAAAATAGATTTAGCCCAATGGGGCACCTTGTTTTTGGCATTGGGTATTGCCGGTTGTACAAGTACGAAGCCGGGCGGGGTTCAGTCGAGTGAGACGGTGAAGCCGGCGGTGATCAATGACCGAGCGATCATTGGCCAGATGACTCGTGAGGCGACGAGAATGATGGATTTTAACGAGACGGTCTCGATGGAATCATTGATCGAGCAGTTGAAAAAAGAGCCGAGAGCCGAGCTTGGGTTACCAGTGGGAAAGGGAGGGCGAGCGGAGGGGGTTCAAAAGGCAATCGCAGTGGTGGGTGGTGTTTACAAGTGCAAACGATGCACGCGCTGGCATGTGGCGCCGGCGAGCGGATTCTTAATCGCAGAGGATTTGCTAGTGACCAACTATCACGTGGTTAACCAGCCTGAGCGTTCTGCTTTGGCAGTGCGGTTGTTTGACGGTCGTGTGTTTATGGTCGAGTCGGTGGTTGTGGCGAGTGAACGTTACGACTTGGCAGTGGTGCGTATTCCCAATACCGGGATTACACCGGTTGCGCTTGGCCAAGCAGCGCCCGTTGGGGCAAAAGTGGATTTAATTAGCCATCCCAACCAAAATTTTTACACCTTGAGCGAGGGGCGTGTTGCCCGTTACTTTATGACGCAACGTGATAAAAAAACTGTTCCGGCGATGGCGATCACAGCCGATTTTGGTCGTGGATCCAGTGGTGCGCCTGTTCTGAATGAAGCCGGGGAAGTGGTCGGGATAGCCGCCAGCACCGAGTCACTCTACTACACGGAAGATGACGGCGATCAGAAAAACCTGCAGATGGTCTTCAAAAACTGCGTGCCGGTGAGTCAGTTGCGCGAGTTGATTGGCGGTTAGCCAGTGCTTCAGCCCTTGCTCGGCACGCGGATGCTCTCAACCAAGTCCTGCACTTCTTGCGGGGCCTCTGGTGCGGTCTTCGATACAGCAAACGCAACTGCAAAGTTAACCAAAGCACCGATAGCCCCGAATGCATTTGGCGTGATACCTAGGAACCAGTTGGGCTCCATGCTTCCCAAAAAACTGGTACTGGAGATAAATAGGATGCCTTTGTGCTGGAATACATAAAGCAGCGTGACGCTCATACCGGCAATCATCCCGGCCACGGCTCCCTGACGATTCATTTTTTTCGAGAAGATGCCCATCATTAACACCGGAAAAATCGATGAGGCGGCCAAGCCGAAGGCTATGGCCACAGTCCCGGCGGCGAAGTCGGGAGGGTTTATTCCAAAGTAACCAGCGACCGCTATCGCGCCAACCATGGCCAAGCGGCTGGCATTGAGTTCCTGTTTTTCAGTACTGTCAGGCCGGAGAATGCCCTTAAGGAGGTCGTGCGAAATAGACGAGGAAATTGCAAGAAGGAGCCCGGCAGCCGTGGAGAGTGCAGCAGCTAATCCGCCGGCCACCACTAGTGCAATCACCCATCCGGGCAGGTTGGCAATTTCAGGGTTGGCCAGCACGATGATGTCCTTATCCACGGTGGTCATTTCATTGCCGGCCCAGCCGTATTCGGCGGCCTTGGTGGTGAATGTTTTGTTTTTATCGTTGTAGTACTGGATACGGCCGTCACCGTTTTTGTCCTCAAATTTGAGCAGGCCTGTTTTTTCCCAATTCTTGAACCACTCGGGGCGTTTTTCGTATTCTAGATTTCCTGTGGCTTCACCGACGGGGCCGGGTTGTATGGTTTCTGTGAGATTAAGACGGGCCATAGCAGCGACTGCGGGAGCGGTGGTGTACAGGATGGCGATGAAGAGCAGTGCCCAACCTGCGGACAATCGCGCGTCGCTCACTTTTGGCACTGTGAAGAAGCGAATGATTACATGTGGCAATCCGGCGGTGCCGATCATGAGCGTCATCGTGTAAACGAACATGTTCAATTTGCTGCCATTGACAGATGTGGTGTATTGGTTGAAACCCAAGTCTTGAATAACCTTATCTAGCTTTTCCAGCAAGGGTGTGCCGTCGGCAACCGATCCGCCGAGGCCAAACTGGGGAATCGGATTACCGGTGAGTTTGAGCGAAATGAAAATAGCCGGGACTGTGTAGGCGAAAATCAAAACAACATACTGTGCAATCTGCGTGAAGGTGATGCCCTTCATGCCTCCAAGGACAGCGTAGAAAAAGACGATGGCCATCCCGATATAGAGGCCGGTGTTGTAGTCCGTCTCGAGAAACCGTGAGAAAGCGACTCCAACTCCTTTCATTTGTCCGATTACGTATGTAACCGAAACAATAATAAGACAGATCACGGCAACGATTCGCGCGGTTCTGGAGTAAAACCGTTCCCCAATGAATTCCGGTACGGTGAATTTACCGTACTTGCGCATGTACGGCGCTAGCATCAGAGCGAGCAGCACATAACCGCCAGTCCAGCCCATGAGAAAGACAGATCCGCCGTAACCGCCGAAAGCGATCATCCCAGCCATCGAAATGAATGACGCGGCGCTCATCCAGTCTGCGGCGGTGGCCATGCCGTTCGAGATTGGGCTGACATTACCTCCTGCAATATAAAACTCCTTCGTCGAAGACGCTCTGCTCCAGATTGCGATTCCGATGTAGAGGGCGAACGAAAGTCCGACAATAAGGTAGGTCCAGGTTTGTACGTTCATCGATTAACTTTCTTTTAGTCGTTCTCCTCTTCGAATCGAAACTTCCGGTCGAGTTTATTCATGAACCGGACATAAACGAAAATCAGCACCAAAAAGACGTAAATGGATCCTTGCTGTGCCATCCAAAATCCGAGCCGAAAGCCGCCGAGTTTGATTTCGTTCAGTGGTTCGACAAACAGGATGCCGCAGCCGAACGACACGGTGAACCAGATCGACATAAGGATCGCTAGTATTCGGAGGTTCGCTCGCCAATAGGATTTGCGGCGTTCTTTAAGGTTGATTTCATTTTCCATTTTCATGGTTAAATTTGCTCTTTGATCTTGGCCCAAATTTCATTGCTTACGCAATCCAGGGATTGGTTAGCGTCGATAGTCCGGAAACGGGCGGGTTCAGCCTTGGCCAAGATGTGGTATCCGTCGAGCACTCGTTCGAAAAATTTTGTTCCGGACTCGTCGAATTGGTCCTGTATTTCGCCGGTTGAATGATGTCGGTCAGAGACGCGGGCTTGACTGACGCTCAATGGGATGTCGAGGAGCAGTGTCAGATTTGGTTTGGTACTGCCAATGGCCAAGTCGATAGCCTTCTGCACCTTGGCTAAGTCGAGGCCTCGGCCGTGGCCCTGATAGGCCAGGGAGGAGTCGTAAAAACGATCGCATAGTACGATGGCGCCGTTGGCCAGGGCGGGGCGGATCTCTTGCTGGACAAGTTGAGCGCGGCTAGCGTTCATGAGTAGCAACTCGGTATCGGGCGAGATTGGATTGTGACCGGGGGGGAACTTGACTACATCTCGGATAGCCTCGCCGATGGGAGTGCCGCCTGGCTCGCGAAGAGTGAGAGTCTCGTGCCCCTCCTTGGCTAAGCGTTTGGCCAACCGCTCAATCTGAGTCGATTTACCGCATCCCTCAATGCCTTCAAATGTCACAAACAAACTACTCATTTGAGGGCCGGCTTGTTCCTTTGGGTGATGGCACGGCGGGTTTTCAACTCGCGCGGGAAGATCCGGAGCAAGTAAGCGACAAGTGACTTGATTTGCTTTTCATCAAGCGAGCCTCCGTGCTCTTTGGCAAAGGCTGGCATCAACGTGTTCGGCTTGCTCTGGGCTGTCCACTGTTGCCAGTATTGCTTGTCCTTGCCGTTGGCCAAGGGGCGAAGATCCGGGACAAAGGGCGCCCGGTTTTTGGATTCGTGGCAGATGCCGCAGGCGGTTGCATAAAGCTGTTTGCCTTGTTTGCCGACGGTCGGCTTGACATGGCAGTCGACACACTTGCCCTGGAAAATGGCCTGCCGGTTTTGTGCGGCGGCTCGGAGATTGGCGGCTCGTTCCTCCTTCGAGCGTTTCGTTAGTGTCTTGGAAGTGCTGCCGATGGCGACACGAGCCTTGAGTAGGATGATTCCTTTATCGGTTACAATGGTGATGGTCTTGGTGATGATACCGCTTTTACCGCGTATGTCCATCGTAACAGGTATACCTCCTTTTTGTCCTGCTGTGATGACCCAGGGTAGATTGGGCAACCGCGCCACCGTACAGCCGCAGGAGGAATCCGCTCGCTTAATCCGAATCTCGCCACTGGTTTTGTTTTGAAAACGAAACTCGAAGCCGATGTCCTGTTCGCCCGGCTTCGCGTTGTGCGCCTTGGCCACGGCGTCCCACGTGAGGATATTCTCGATGGCCAGCCCGCGCCGCTCACTGTTCGGCAGGAATTCGGAGGCGGCCGTGTCGCCGGCGGCAGAATGGCACAGCAGGCTGAGCATTATTGTAAACGAAGTTGCCTTGTTTCTCATGGTTTGATCCAGTTCTCGGTGTGCGATTTGTCGCTCAGCACGGGTTTTATCCGCGAATTGAGTGTTGGAAATCAATCTCCGATTGTCTTTCATTTACTGGAGGCACCGGAGAAATCTATAAACATTGCTTTTGAAAGGGGCCCGGAAAGTTGTATTTCAGGGACGGTTGGACGAATTACGACGCGAGTGGGTGTTGGGCGAACCGGGATTCAGGGGATACGAGGTAAATAATGTTGCCTGTGCTCACCGGTCAGAGTCCTGCCTGTTTTTGGTTGGCCTTATCACCTCGACGCTGACCCAGCGGGTATCCGGCAGGATGAATTTTTTGACCACAACTCGCACGACGCTTGGGGTAAATTGATCGAGCACGAGCATGCAAATGTCATCAGCCAGTGCTTCAATGAGTTTCCAGCTTCGCGTTTGGCCAAGCGCCTTGACCGCTTGGCAGACGGCAAAATAGTCAATGGTCTCAGCTAGGCTGTCGGTTGTTCCGCTTGTCCCGAGGTCGTGGGCCAACTCGATGGTGATGAGAAGTCGCTGTGGCTCCGTTCGTTCCTCGTCCGGTACGCCAACATGAAACCAAACCTCCAAGTCCTCGATAGTGATACGGTCAGACATCGGTGGGAATTGTTGCGTTGCCCATTACAGCGTCGAGCAGTATGCGGGTGGGCTGGTTCAGGTCGAGTTGCAGCGCATCGGGTTCGCTCACCCAACGAAACGCCTGCGCCTCATCGTTGAGCGACACGTCGGTTTCTCCGGTGACGCGGCAGGTGTAATTGAGCAGGATAAAATGTTCGGCCCGGTAAAACTCCTCTGAATCGATGCAGTCCTGCGAAAGCACAAACTCGATGTCGGTGATCGTGAGGCCGGTTTCCTCAGCGATTTCACGGCGGAGTGCGTCTTCGGATGATTCACTGCGTTCGATCTTGCCGCCCGGTATGCCCCACTTGCCGGACCACTTGTCAGTGCGGACCATCAGTACTTGGGCAAGCGCATTGTAAATCAGCGCGCCGACGGTTGCGACGGGCCTGCGGTTGCTGCTTGGGAGAGTCATGCCGTTAGCTTGCAAGGTGCCTTTGAACTCATCCAAGTCCGTGGCGATGTGGGTGGGGTTGGCTTCTCGGAGCTGATCGAGAGTGTTGTAACCAGTGAGCAGCGCGCAGGAGTGAATGCCGCCGTGGTGCGCCGTCTCGACATCGTGCTGCATGTCGCCGATATACAGCGTCTCGTCCTTCGAGAGATTATTTTTTTCAATGATGTCGTGAATATTTTCCCGCTTATCCCATACGCCGAGGTAGGTTTGCTCAAAGCAGTCGCTCATCCCGACGTTGGCAGCCTGTTCGGTGAAGTACTCCGGCTTGACGGCGCTGAGGACAAAGCAGCGAAGCTTCTCGGATTTGCAGAAATCAAGAAACTCGCCGGCATGGGGCAGGGCAATCACTTCGCCGCAGACTTTTCCAAAGTAGCTGTGAAACCATTTCTCGAGTTGGTCGAGCGGGACGTCGGGGGTGAAGCGATCGTAGAAGCCGGTGAAGGGCAACTCAAACTCGGCTCGGAACTCAGCCAGCGTAAGCGTCGCGACGCCTGCCTGCTCAAGGATGTAGTTAGTGGCCTTGAAGACACCCGGCAGGTCGTCCACAAGGGTGCCTGACCAATCAAAGATGATGTTCCGAATCATGCGCGCGCATCGTACCTGACATCGTTGAATGAAGTAAGGAAACGTTTAACGTAAGAAAACAATTCTTGCCAAGGGGTTGCTGGTGGGACAACAGGCACGTGCCGTGAGAAGAGAAATCCAATAAGCTTTTGAAGCTGTGGGTTGAGTTGGTCACGCCCTGTGTTTTTACGTTAACACGGTTAGTCTCGATATGACTTGAGTGTTTCCATGGCTCCCAACTGCTTGAGAAGTTTCTTTAAACCGTCGAGATTTTCGCGCAGGGCAACCTCGGTGTCGATGAGGCTGCGATGATCGAGGATGGCGATTGCTCCCCGGTAGCCGGATTGTCGAATCGTATTGAGCAGTGCCAGCTCATGCCGCCCTTGGCCAAGCGGCAAAATCTTTGGTTTCGCGTCGTCGTTCATCCCGTTGAGATTCAGGCAAAGGAGGTGTGGTTGCATGAGTTTCAGCGACTTTTCAAAATCCGCGATGTGTCCGTGTCCGTGGTGTAGGTTGTAAACAATGCCAACATGTCCGGCGTTGTGATGCGCTCTGAGATGCTTGCACACCGCCACGAGATTGGCGGGTTCACCGCCCCAACCGCCGTGATTATAGAGACCTAATTTAGAGCCCAGTTTTTTCGTGCGTTGCGCCAAGGGCAGCATCGCCTTGACTGCGGCTTCAACACGCGCCTCCTGTGAATCAGCTTTAGGGCTCGGAACGGTGAGCCAGATTTGCGGGTGGAGTTTGTATTTTTCAAACAGGGCAAAGGCTTCATCGTGCACGCCCCAGAAAGCGAAGAATTCCAAGCTATGTTTCTTATACTGCAGAATTTCTTCTTCAAACTCTTTTACGTGCTGCGCGCGCCAATCGTAAGCCACCCGCTTGAGGCCAAGGCGCTTGAGCATCTCTGCCCGTGCCGATGGTCCTCGCTTTGCAGCGTCAAAGGGCACAATGCACCATGCCACAAGTTGGTCTTTTGCAAAGTTGTTGGCGGCTTGAGCTTGGAACGCCAGCGTGCAGAGCAAGCTAAAGAATAAGATGAAGTTTTTCATGCCATCTATTTCTGAATCTGAATTGGCACCAATGCCGGGTCGCCGATTTGCATGTAGAGTAGCTGGTTCATCTTGCGGCTTTGGGTCGAGCGGGCGGGTGTTTGCTTGGTGTACCATTGCGGGGTGAAGCCGCCCTGCGCTTCAATCAGCGCGTTGATGAGTCGCTGGTAGGATTCGCCCAGTGAACGGTTTGCCAGGTAGGACTCGAGCATCGGGTAGACATGCGGGAAACCCATGTTCAGGCGCATGTGGCAGAAGACCGAAACCGCGCCGCGATCGACCATCGCCAGTGAAAAGCGCTTGAGCTTTGGATCCAGGCTGCCGGCCACCGGCCCGGCCATGGCGCAGTCGGTCGCCATCCCCACGCCGGAGTAGCAGCAGCCGCTCAGGATCACTTGATTGGATAAATCCACATTGTTCAACGCATCCACTTCCATGCCGACCACCCTGCCCGGCACGCCGTGGCCAAAAAACATCGTGAGTGAACTTTTCTCCAGCTGCGCGCGTGCCTTGGCCGGCAACTTGGCCACCGGACTGCGGCGGCTGCCCTGTAGGACCCAGTGGTTCCTGCCGGGCTTGGCGGGAAAGCCGGGGCGGTTTTCCAGGCCGGGAATGGAATTGATGGTGAGATTGGCTGAAGTGTAGCCGGCCTGTTTCAGGGATCCCTTGAGCACCTCAATCTTTTGGAAGGATTTGTAGCCCGGGTCAAATATCTGGGAGATGCCAAAGAAGTTTTTGGGCTGCTTGGCTGCATCGTACTTGATGGACCGCTCGATCAGGGCGCTCAGGCTCTTGGCATCCGAACCCACGAGCAGTCCGGGATAAACATCCAGATACGGATCTTCATCGAGCAGGGTGAACACATCCCAGAGCGCCAGCAGGGTGTTTTCCCGGTAGCTTTCAACTTTGGGCACCACGGCCACATACCGCGGCTTGAGCTTTAGTAGTCGGACGCGCAACTGCTCGCGCGCCTTAGGATCGGAGCTGAGCTTTTGCAGGCTATCGACCTTGAGCAATTTGCCTTGGCGATGGGTGAGTAGTTTTTTTACCGCCAGCATACTGGCGTCATCCTGCACATCAGTGAGCACCACGTAGGTCTCGCCATTGGTCGCGTGGGCTTTGGTGTCCAGAATCCAGCAGCTCATGCGCCGGGTTTCAATGGTGGGGCGTTGCCCGGGCTTGACACGGGGAATCTTGTCCGGGGTTGGAATGACCAAGTCGGCCGCGTTGGTGTGCAGCGCAAAAAATGGAAAAAAGACAACGCAGGTGATCAGCCTGAATGAATGCATGGAGCTATGCTGCCAGAAAGAAAGCCGCTGGCGAGGGCAAAAACAACGTATCACGCCAACGCGGTTTCAGGAATTTGTGTCAGGCCACGGGATATCGTTGCGTTGGTAGCGTCCACCAGCGAAATCGCCGAAAAACTGTTCGAGCAGCGGGTGAACTATCTCCTCACCGCCCTCATCGAGAGCGAGGCTGCTTTCAGCCGGATAGGTGATGGACCCGGATTCATGAACGAGCACGTGGTACCAAGGTTGATCCCTGTCAGGTTGGGTTTTATTGGACCGGTACCAATTCTCATCGGCCATGCACTTGGGGTCATGCGCCACCACCACACCGCGGTATTGATAACGCACGTGACGAACCAAATCGCCCGGCGTGAACTTTGGCAATTTGCAATCCTGCAGATCGGGTCGCAGCATGATCATGGCGAATGAATTATCGTTTCATTATGCTCTCGATCTCATCAACTTCGATCGGGACTCTGGCCATGAGATTCACCGGCCCATCCTCGGTGACTACGATGTCATCCTCCAGCCGCACGCCAAAGCCTTCGTCGGGGATGTAAATTCCCGGCTCGACTGTGAGCACCGTTCCGGGAGCGAAGGGGATGTTCATGTTGCCCACGTCGTGCACGTCGAGCCCCAGCGGGTGGCCAAGGCCGTGCATGAAATATTTGCGGCAAGCGGGGTTGTCGGGATCCTGCTTTTTCACTTGGCTGGGCTTGAGCAGGCCAAGTTTTAGCAGTTCCTCGTTCATGTGCGCCTGTGATTCTTTCGTCCAGTCGCGGTGGAGCTTGCCAACGGTGGCGCCGTCGATGCTCGCGCGCAGCACGCGCAGCACGGCGTTGTAAACCTGCTTTTGGCGACGACTAAACTTGCCACTCACGGGAATCGTGCGCGTCAGGTCGGCGTTGTAATTTGCGTAACTGGCTCCCACGTCCATCAGCAGCAACTGGCCTTTTTTACAAACTTGATCGTTTTGAAGATAGTGCAGCACGCAGTTGTTTTTCCCGGCGGCGACGATCGGCGTGTAGGCGAATTTGCCGCGGCGGCGGATGAACTCGCGCGCCCATTCGGCCTCCACCTCGTACTCGGTCACGCCCGGCTTCACGAAGCGCAGCGTGCGGCGGAATCCTTTGGCGGTAATATCGATCGCCTCATTCAACAACTCAATTTCCAGATCTGTCTTCACCACGCGCAACTGGTGCAACAACGGGGCGAGTCGGCGGTAGGTGTGTAGAGGGAAATCCTTGCGGCATTGGCGGATGAACCGCGCATCGCGCGTCTCCACTTCGACTTTGGCTCGTTTGTATTCGTTGCTGTTCAAGTAGGTCGATTCTGCTTCGCACATCAACGAGCGAAACATCAGCGGGAATTCCGACAGCCACTGGATGTTTTTGACACCGGATATTTTTCGCACGTCCTCCTTCGTGTGCTTGTAGCCCTCCCAGATTTGCATGTGCTGATTGGGTTGACGCAGGAAAAGGATTTCGCGGTGCTTGTTATCCGCCGCGTCGGGAAACAACAGCAGAATGCTTTCCTCCTGCTCAATGCCGCTCAGGTAAAACAGGTCAGCATTCGGTTGCATCGGCAGCGAGCCGTCGGCGTTGGTCGGCAGCACATCATTGGCGTTTAGGACAGCCAGGGATTTAGGCGCTATCAACTCGGCGAGCCGTTGGCGGTTCTGTGCGAAGAGTTTTTTGTTGATCGGCTTGTGTCGCATGACAATAGGCGGCGATAGACTGCGTGAAAGATCGCCGGTCGGCAATGGTTTTTGATTTATTCCGCTTGATCAAACACTTCGAAGTACTGCTCAACAATCTGTTTGAGCGGTGGGGGCTCGGGCAGACCAAGTGCCACGGCTCGGGCCCCATCGGCTGCGGTTGGCCAAGTATCGACGATGGCTTGGATGCGCGGGTCGAAGGCATCTGCAATTTGGCCAAGCGCGAGGTTTTTCTCCTCAGTCACCTCCCTCAAAACCTGTTCAGCCAATGTTGGCGTAACGCGGTGCGCGGGCAGGCCGTAGGCTCGGTCATCGCCCAAGCGCTCCTCCGGTACTTCATGCAGCGCGATAAACGAGTCGACGACGGTGCGGAAGCCGGTCATCGGATGCGGCTGATCGCGGTGCACCGGCAACTCGCAGGTTTCGCCGTTGAGCGGTTCGCGGAACATTCCACTCGCCCAACTTGAGGCGGCGGCGTTGGGCTTGCCGGGGCGAATGATCACGGTGGGCAGGCGAGCCGAGCGTCCGTCGAAGTGACCCTTGCGCGTGTGGTCGTTGACGAGCAACTCGCACATGGCCTTGGTCATTCCGTAGGTGGTCTGCGGCGTCTGCTTGGCCAAGTCGCTCACGGGAGTGGGCATCGCGGCTCCACCGAAACTGGCGATGCTGCTGGCGAAGACCACCCGCGGTCTACCCGGAGCGGCTCGCGCGGCTTCGAAAATATTCCGGCCGCCGTCGAGATTTACCCGCAGGGCGTCGTCGTAGTGCTCCTCGCATTCGCCGCTCACCATCGAGGCGAGATGGAAGACAGAAATGTTTTGCGAGTTGCCCATGGCCTCATCGATCAC
>JASLKI010000217.1 GCA_030747575.1 Verrucomicrobiota bacterium
CGTCGGCGTCGGCTCGATGCCGTGCCGCTCGCATGCCTCCCGGATCGGCTGGAGCGTACTGGCACTCATTCGAGCGACTTGAGCAGCACTTTTGATTTGCGGCCGCTCTCCGCCGCCGACACGCGGCGAGCGGCGGGTAAATCGTCGAGCGTGCCCTCGCAGAAGCCGGCCTTGGACTGAAACCACTTGAACGTCTGCGTAGAGAGTACAAACAGCCTGTCCAAGCCGTGGTCGCGACCGAGTTTCTCGGCGTACTCGACGAGTTTGCGACCGATCCCCTGGTTTTCGTGGGCGGCGCTGACGCACACCGAGCCAAGCTCGGCGACGTTGGCCTCCGTAAAAACCGTCAGCGAAAAACAGCCGACCGGATTGCCGTCAATCTCGAACAAAAAATACTCAGCGACGTTGGCCTCGATGTCGGTCAAGCTGCGATCCATCAGCTCGGCCGACTCAATCGCGTTCTTCGTCAGCGCGAGGATGCTGCCGAGGTCGGACTTTTTCGCCGGACGAATCTGCCGGTACTCGTTGGCATACACGAGCGTGCCGATGCCGATGTTGGAGAACACCTCGGCAAGCAAGCCCTCGTGTACGCTACCGTTGATGAGGTGCACGCGCGGGATGCCAGCCTGGCATGCGGCGGCAGAGTTGCGCGCCTTGGCAAACTGCTCCGGCTCGAGGCTGCCCGGCTCGTGCTCGAGAATCTGGTCGAGTTCGCCGTTGGGAATCTGCCGGATCACTTCGCCGTTGCGGATCAATCCGTCGCGGGTGGTGACATAAATCAGCTTGGTCGCCCGCAGCCGCACGGCCACCTCGCGGGCGAGGTCGTCGGAGTTGACGCGGTAGGTGTGCCCCTCGCCGTCGAAGCCAAGCGGCGGGATTACCGGGATGCTGCCCTGCGCCAAAAGACTCTCCAAGTGGCCAAGGTCGATTCGCTCCGTCTTGCCGGCGAACTGATAATCGGTGCCGTCGATGATGCCGCGCGGGTGCGCCGTCACGGCGTTGGTCGAGACGCCGCGCAAGCCGTTGGCGGCGAAGCCCTCAAGGATCTCGTGCGTCAGCCGGTTGGCCGCCGTAAGCGCCAAGTCCAGCGTGGCGGCGTCCACCGGCTCGGTGCCGTCGAGGTCGGACGGCTCGATGCCGCGCTCCAGCGCCATCGACGCGATCTGGCTAGCAGCGCCGTGCACCAGCGCCACGCGGATATTCAGCGAGCGCAGGACGGCGAAGTCGAGTAGGAGGTTCGAGAAATTCTCGTCGCTGACAATCGCGCCATCGACGCTGACGACAAAAATCCTGTCCCGAAACTTCGGTATGTACTGGAGAATTCCCCTGAGATCAGTCGGCTTCACGTTGCTCCTCTGGCACTTGGCCAAGCAGCCAGCGCCTGCGACAGATAAGAAAAGCGATTCCCCGCCGGTTCAACCTATTTCTGCATCACGACGAGCGCCGCCGCCTCCGCCGGCTTGGCCTCCGGTTTGAACGGGAGAATTTTTGAGAAGACAAGCGTCTGCACCAGCCCGAGCAGCGAGATCGCCGTTAGCAGCACGCTCCACGTCTTGAGCGTCTCCTTTTCGGTGAAGCCGCTGAGCCGCTGTACCACCCAAAAGCCGCTGTCATTCATCCACGACAACGTGATCGAGCCGAAGCCGATCGCGAGGAAAATGTAGAACGGATGATATTCCAGACTGGGGGTGTTCTCGAGAATCGCTCCCATCAAGCCCACTCCGGTGATCATCGCCACGGTGGCCGAGCCCTGCGCGATCCGAATGACCGCCGTCGCGACCCAAGCCAGTAGGATGAGGGGAATATTGTTGTTCCGGGCCAGGGCCTCGATCGTCTCGCCGACTCCGGCCAGGCGGATCATCCCGCCAAACGCGCCGCCCGCGCCAGTGATCAGGATGATAACCCCTGCGGTCTGCAACGGATCTTCAAGCGCCTTGGCCAAAGTGCTCATCAGCCCGCCCTCCATCGGGCCGCTTTCGCGAATCATCTGCGCGGCCAGGGTGTAAATCGCCAGCAATGCAGCAAGCAGCATCGCGATATTCGGCGAGCCGAAAAACTCGAGATACCGAAACCAAGCCGTGCCACTCACGGTATCCTTCGCGACCAGTTTCAAGATCGAGACCAGCGAAATCAACACCAGCGGCAGCGCGATCGGCAGCGCCGACAGGAACAGGTTAGGCAGCTCGGAATCTTTTTTATCCACAATCGTCCGAAGCTCACTCGTCGATGACCCGGCCGCCTCCCGCATCGGGATGTTGAACTTGGCGTCGAACCGCCTGGCCAAAAACAGCACGAGCCACGCCGGCAACAGGCTCGCGGCCAAGCCGGCCATCATCGCGATGCCCAAGTCCAGCTTGAGACCCTCGGCGATCATCAACGGCCCCGGCGTCGG
>JASLKI010000218.1 GCA_030747575.1 Verrucomicrobiota bacterium
GTCTCGACAAACAACAGCCTACGCTCCACCACGACGAATTGTTGACGCAACTCATCCGGGAGATCTTTGCGGGAAAACTGTTCCTTGCGGCTCATGTCGACAAACAAAGCAAGCGGTGCGGCAGTCTAGTCATACACCGCCCCGACGCAATGCGGAATTTGCCTTCGAGAGTGATTAGACGTAGAGGCTAAGGGACGGATAGTGCGTGCTTCAGCCAAACTCGGAGTTTTTCGCGGGCTGGGCTGGGGCGGAGAAGCCATGCGTCGTTGTGGTTGCGGAAACCGGTTTCGGCGAAAGTGATGTTTTCAGTAAGGTTGGTGGATTCGATCCATTTTTTTGTCGCCTCAAGGTTGAGTTGAGCGCCGGTGATTTCGTGGCAGATGAATTGAGGGCGCTTGGCTAGCCGCTTAAGTCGGGCGAGGGCGGAATCGCGGTCGGAGGCAGGGTAAGGCCAAGTGCGGATACCATCGTAGTGACTGTATGGAATGAAGGCCCGCCATAGTTTGGCGGTTTCGTTATCGTACAGTCCAAGGTAGTTGCAGGCTATGGCACCGCGTGAAAATCCACACAGGATGACGCGGTCAGGGTCGCCTCCGTATTTTTTGCAAATCCACGGGACGGCTTTCTGGCAGTAATCCAACGTCGGCCGCGCGGTGCGATTTTTGGCGTCGCCCCACCAAGTGAGTGCAATGTCATCTCCCTTAGCGTTGAGGTAGGGCAGGCATACCCAAATGAAGCCGTGTCCGCTGGAGATTCCGTAACCCATCTTGCTGCCTTCAGGCCGGCCGGTGCTAATATCACCGTTGGCTCCGTGGTGTTTGTTCCCGGCATATTCGATGAGCACCGGATAGCTTTTGCCTTGTACCCAATCAACCGGCAGATAGGTGACATGATAAACGCCAGTCTGCTCGTAGCCAGGGATAGCCTGCTTCACTCGCCTCCCGGCATCCGGTTGGCCGGTTTCCAGCCTAGGGATGGTGAGATCCAACTCGACCGAGCGGATATCGGGCACCTCCGCGCGAGCCAAGGACAGGGCAGCAACGAAGCCAAGCAGATTGAGCCTGGTTTTTTTTGAAAAAAACGTCACGATGGAAGCAGCGCTTGACCAAGCGTGCCCTTTGAGGAAGAAGCAGAAAAGCCTGCATTTGTAGCAAAATATCCGGTTGCAATCGAGGTGGGGTGTGATAGGTTCCCGCGCCCGCTTCCCTGCGGAGAGACTCCTAATCGTTTATTTTTTAAGAAAATGTCACAACATCCCAGCCTAAAAGTCGGTGGTGCCGCTGAAGCCAAGCGTACTGTACTCACCCGTTATGAGCGCGTGGAACTGCTGCGCAAACGCGGCGAACTCAAGGAGGACGACCGCATCATCGGCCTGAAAAAGACCAAGCCAGGGGAATAATCGCCCCCGGTTCCGTTGCCCTCCCGCGACTGACCGCACCGCATTTGCCTCCCCCGTGGTGATGGTTCGCCTGCAGAAATTTCTCTCCGAAGCCGGAGTGGCTTCCCGCCGTGAAGGCGAAAAGCTGATCCTGGCCGGCCGTGTCACCGTCGATGGCCAAGTCGTCCGGCTGCTTGGCACGAAGGTTGATCCCACCCGGGACGAAGTGTCGCTCGACGGCCGCCCGATCCAGGCCAGGGCCAAGCGGTTCGTCGCCCTCAACAAGCCCCCGAAGTTTCTCTGCACCCGCCACGACACGCACGATCGCCGGACGGTGTTCGACCTGTTGCCGGCAGACTGGGGGCACCTCTTCACGATCGGCCGGCTCGACGCCGACAGCGAGGGGCTGATCCTGCTGACAAACGATGGCGAGTTTTGCCAGAAGGTGGCGCACCCGAGCCACGGCCTGCTCAAGACCTATCGCGTGACGCTGGCCAAGCGGCTCGAGCCGGAGACACTGAAGCAGCTCACCGTTGGCCTGCGCGACAAGGGGGATTTTCTGAAAGCTAGGAGCGCCCGACTACTCTCTGCCAACAACACCCGCAGCGAGGCGGAGCTCGTGCTGGCCGAGGGCAAAAACCGCGAGGTGCGCCGAATGTTTAAAGTGCTCGACCTCCGTGTGTTGCGCCTGCAACGGATGGCGGTCGGGCCGGTGAAGCTGGGCGAACTGCCGCCCGGCAAGTGGCGCATGCTCAGCCGCGCCGAGGTCGCGTCGTGCCTCAAGCCGCGCAGAAAATCGCCTCGACCCCCTCGGCGGAATTGACACCGGTGGGACGACGTTTCACACTCGTTCCCCATGAAACCACTTGGCCGTTTCCTCATCCCCGCGCTGACGTTGCTGGTTGCCGTTTCAGGCTTGAGCGCGAAGAACGTCGTCAACGAAGTTACCCCGCGCGTGATAGGCACCGTCTCGGCCGACCGAGTCAACGTCCGCGCCCGGGCCAGCCTGGCCGGCGAACGAGTGGCCCAGCTTCGCAAGGGCGACCAAGTGACCGTTCTCGCCAAAGTGACCGTCGCCCCGCCGCGCAATGGTGAGCCGGCCGACTGGCTCAAGATCGCCATGCCGGCGGCCGGCCAGACATGGGTGCACATGAGCTTCGTCAAAGAAGGCAAAGTGACCGCCAAAAAACTCAACGTCCGCGCCGGGGGCAGCGAGCGCTTCAGCATCATCGGCCACCTGGCCAAAGGCGATGCCGTGAAGGAAAAACGCACCGCCGGCGACTGGATTGAGATCGAGCATCCCGCCGGAGCCCATGCCTACGTCGCGGCCAAGTTCATCGAGCTTGGTCAGGCCACCGAGGAGGCCAAGCCGGAGAAAACCTCCGAGGCCAACCCGACTGAGGTGACCGAAACGGAAGAGCCAAAAGAAACTCCCGAGGCCAAGCCAGCCGCCGAGGAGCCGGAGGAAGCGAAGGGCGAGCCGGAAGAGGTCGCCGACTTGAGCGGCCCGGAGCCGGAAGAATCGAATGAAACCACCGAGCCGGGAGACTTGCCGGAGCCGCCAGCACCGGAAGTCGTGGTGGTCAATGCCACCGAGTCCGGCGACGCGCAAAAGCCGCCGATGGGCAACCCGGAGGATGCCGAGGAAACCAAGCCGGAACCGGCCCCCGCCGTCACCAACACGAAATTGCCAGTGCCGCCGCCGCGCATCGTCACCCGCGAGGGCACCATCAAGCGGCGCTTCTTCCGCAGCCCGAAAGTCCCAAGCCGGTTCGAATTGCTCGACGACAACGGCCGCACCATCAACTATCTCTACTCATCCGACTCCGGGCCGCTCAAGTCGGCCAAGGGCGAGGACGGTGAGCCCATCACCTTCAACCACCTGATAGGCATGCTGCGCAACCGCAGGGTCGTTCTCACTGGCATCGAGGCTGTCGATCCGCGCTGGCCCTCGCTGCCTCTGCTCGACGTGCGCACGCTCAAGACGCTTCCCTGATGCTGACTGGTAACCTGATAGACGGCCGCGCGATCGCCCAGGAGGTTCACGCGGAAACCGAGTCCCGTGTTGCTACGCTCAAGTTAGCCGGTGTCGAACCGGGCCTTGTGTTCATCCGCGTCGGGGAGGATCCGGCATCAAAGGTGTACGTCGGCATGAAGGAGCGCACCGCGACCAGGCTCGGCATCCGCTCCGATACGACTGTGCTGCCGGAGAACACACCGGAGACCGGGTTGCTTGAGTTGCTAGGCAAACTCAACGCCGACGCCAGCGTGCACGGCGTGCTCGTGCAGGCGCCACTGCCGCGCCACATCGACGAGACAAACGTATTCTCCGCCGTGTCGCCGGCCAAGGACGTCGACGGCTTTCATCCCCTAAATGCTGGAAAACTGATGCTCGGCGAGGGTGGCGGTTTTGTCCCGTGCACACCCGGCGGCGTGCACGAGTTGCTCATCCGTTCCGGCGTGACGATCGAGGGCGCGGAAGTGGTGATTCTCGGCCGGGGCAACATTGTCGGCAAACCAATGGCGGCGATCCTTTGCCAAAAGGCAAAGTACGCCAACGCCACCGTCACGCTCTGCCACTCGCGTAGCCGAGACGTGGCGGAGCATTGCCGCCAGGCGGATATCATCGTTGCTGCTATGGGCGTAGCCGGGTTCGTCAAGGCTAACATGGTCAAGCCGGGCGCAACAGTGATCGACGTCGGCGTTAATCGTGTCGATGATCCCGCCACCGAGAAGGGCTACCGACTTGTTGGCGACGTGGACTTCGCCGCCGTCCAGCCGGTTGCCGGAAAAATCACCCCGAATCCCGGCGGCGTCGGCCCGATGACAATCGCCATGCTCATGCGCAACACCGTCCGTGCCGCCGAACAGCAAACTGGCGAAGTTACCCGATAGATTTACAGACAGAATGCAAGCATCCCGAATACTTCCCGATCTACAATGCTCCGTGCTGTGCGAAGACGTGCGCCAGGAGGCCACCGGCAACTTCATTGCGCTGGGTATTATTGGCATGATCCGCGTGCCCAAGATGCCGATCGTCGCCGGCAAGCTGTGCGTGTTCACCCGCTGGGTCGCC
>JASLKI010000219.1 GCA_030747575.1 Verrucomicrobiota bacterium
GCTTCAAGATGCTGAGGCAGACAGTAGACGTGCTGACGCTCACGGCAACGCCGATTCCGCGCACGCTACACATGGCGCTCACTGGGGCACGCGACATGAGCACCATCGAGACGCCGCCGCAAGACCGGCTGCCGATCGAGACCACCGTGATCGAGTTCGATGAGACGATCCTCCGCAACGCTATCCAGCGGGAGCTCAACCGGGGTGGGCAGGTGTTCTTTCTTCACAATCGCGTAACCACGATCGAGACAAGGGCAGAGCGCCTTCGCAAGCTCATGCCCAAGGCACGGCTGATCGTCGGCCACGGCCAGATGGCCAGCGGCATGCTCGAGAAGGTGATGACAACATTCATCAACGGCGACGCCGACATCCTGCTCTCAACAACCATCATCGAGAGCGGCCTCGACATCCCCAACGCCAACACGATCATCGTCGACCGCGCCGACCGTTTCGGCCTGAGCGAGCTGTACCAGTTGCGCGGCCGCGTCGGGCGTTACAAGCACCAGGCTTTTGCCTATTTGATTTTGCCGCGCCACGCCGCGCTGCTGAACGACGCCCGCAAGCGCATCAGCGCACTCAAGCAGTACTCGAAGCTCGGCAGCGGATTCAAGATCGCCATGCGCGACCTCGAGATTCGCGGCGCGGGCAACATTCTCGGCGCACAGCAAAGCGGCCACATCACCGCGGTCGGCTTCGAGCTTTACTGCCAGTTGCTCAAGCAGAGCGTGAAGCGGCTCAAGGGCGAAACCGTCGAGCGCCGCGTCGAGGTGCGCGTCGCACTCGATTTTCTCGCGATGAATCCCGGCGAGGAAAAGAGCGCCAAGCGAGCGCCGCGCAAGGCCGCCCCGCCTGAGTTCGAGGTGACCGTGCCACGTGATGTTGTCACCGAGATGGACGATGACGAGCCGCCGGTAGCCGCCGATGAGCCGAGGGACATCGGCCGAGTACCGGCGTATTTGCCGTTCAACCACATCCCCGAAACGCGGCAGCGCATCGTTCTTTACCGTAAACTGGCCCAGCTCTCCAACGCCGCCGAGCTTGCCGAATTGAAAGAGGAGATTCGCGACCGGTTCGGGCCCATCCCCAAGCCGATCGAGCGGCTGCTGGGCGCAGCCGAATTGAAGGTGCTGGCCGCCGCCAAGAACGTCACTGGGGTCGAGGCCAAGGGCGACAAAATCATGCTGACACGCAACGGCGGCTTAATCACGCTTGGCGGAAAATTCCCCCGCTTCACCAAGCGCTCGCCGGACGGACGGCTGGCCGAGTTGCGAAACTTGATAAAAGCGCTGTAAGCCAAGCGGACGGCAGGGACAGCCGTCACTTCTATATTAGCTTTGCCTACACCTTCCAGATCATGTCGGCGACGGTCTTGCCGGCGGGGATGAATGGCAGCACGTGCTCGGTGTACGGCACAATGATGTCGAGCACGTACGGCTGGTCGGAGTCGAGCATCCGCTGCAACGCCGCCCGGAGGTCGCGCCTGTACATGACCCGCTCGGCCGGCACGTCGAAGCCCTTGATGATCTTCACATAGTCTGGGTAGATCTTCTTCATGTCGTCAGGGTCGCCGAGGTAGGTGTGGCCGCGGTTGCCGGCGTAAAAGCGGTCCTCCCACTGCATCACCATGCCGAGGTGCTGGTTGTTGAGGATGATGGCCTTGGCCGCGATCTTCTCGATGCTCGCGGTGGCCAGTTCCTGGATGTTCATCAGGAACGAGCCGTCGCCGTCGATGTCGATCACCTGCTTGTCAGGGCGGGCGACCTTGGCCCCTAGCGCCGCCGGGTAGCCGAAGCCCATCGCCCCCAGCCCGGCGCTGGTGATCAGTTGGCGGGGGTTGTCTGACAAATAGTATTGGCCGGCCCACATTTGGTGCTGGCCGACGCCGGTGGTCAGAATGGCCTCTCCAGCGGTCAACTCGTAAAGCATCTCGATGACCATTTGCGGCAGGATGACTTCGTCCTCCGAGCCGTCGAGATGATCCTTCATGTGCTGCGATTTCAGCACCTCGTCGGTCACGCGATAGCCAAACGGCGCCTTGGTTTTCCACTCGGCGATCTGCTTCTGCCACACGGTGAATTTTTTCTGCATTGGCCGCTCGCTGATCATGTCGGCCAGTTGCTCTAGCGCGTAGCGAATCTCGCTCACCACAGGCAGGGCGACCTTGCGGTTTTTGTTGATTTCCGACGGGTCGATGTCGATGTGAACAATGGTGCCATGCTCGCAGAATTTCTCGACCTTGCCGGTCACGCGATCATCAAACCGCACGCCAAA
>JASLKI010000220.1 GCA_030747575.1 Verrucomicrobiota bacterium
AGGATGTAACCTTCCTGATGGTAGTTACCATCGAACTCCGGACGCCAGCTCGAGTGGAAATTTGCAAACAACGTGCCGGCGGCGATGCCCGAAACATCAATCTCGGGTGTGGTCATGAAAGTCTTGAACCAGCCGTTGGCAGCCCCATCGGCATGCGCCTTGTCATCCCACTCGTCGGGGTCAGCCACCGCCACAACATTCCTGGCAAGGCTGAACGAAGAACGCGACTGATCGCCAGCCACCTGCACCCACCAGTTGTAGTCTGCAAAACTCCACCCGGCCCACTCGGTGACACCGTCGTTGTCGGGGAAACCGTCCTCGTCCTCATCCGCAATATACCCAACATGATCCTCGCTGTTTCCGGGTACGCCGGAGGCGTCCACCGTCCACCCTTCCGGGCCGGTCCGAGTCCATGCTGCTTCACTCTCGACGGCCAACTCGTCCACGGGCGGGCCAAGCTCGACACTGTCAAAATCCTCAAAGTAAACCGGCACCTCGAATTTGCGGGACTGAGTTTGCTCGCCCGCAACACTGTCGGTGTAAGTCAGCACCAGCTCGTACTTGACGCCCTTGGCCAAGGCGGCAGCACCGGATGCCGTCACCGTGATAACGCCGTCCGCGCTGGCAACATCACTGGCAATCGCCTCGCCATTCAGCGTCAGGGAGATTGAAGCATTGCTGATGGTGGTATCGCCCGGGTTGATCACCGCGCTCAGGGCTGTGTCCGCCTTGGCATACTTGCCGGACGGCGTCCATAGATCGACAAAGGAAGGAACCGGCGGAAGTTCCTGCGGCACACCGGCCGCCGCCGCGCCGCCCAGGGCCAGAATTTGTCCTGAGTTGAGGCTCTCAAACCGGAGCTGGATGCTGCTTACGAACACCTCCTCCGACTCGTTGTTGTCGTCATTGAAAAAAGTCACCATCTGCTCGAACGCCGTGTCGAGCGACCAACGGCCGTCGAGGCTGTCCTCCGGCGCGGTCAGGCTGCCGGCATGTTGTCCGTCGATGTAAACCTTGCCCCACAATCCCTCGATGTTGATCACGATGGCGATGCGATGCCATTCGCCGGGTGTCACGTTACCGAAATCAAGACCGGAGGTGCCAACCGCATTGGCAGCGCTGACATAAAACTCGGCGTCAGCCGCGCCGGCCACCCACTGGTCGGTGACGACGTCGATCAGGCTTCTCTTCTTTCCAGCCGACCCTACTGGATAGTAGACATCCATAATGGCAGTCCAGTTGTTGACCAAGTCACCCTCACCGTTGGAGTCCTCCGGCAGTGGCGCCAGCAAGCCCTGCCCCGTTGCGAGCTTGGGAATCTGGATCACGTTGGCCACCTCGCCGCCGATTGCCGGGAGCCCCAACGCCTCGGTGGTTCCGAATGTCACCAAGTCACCAGTGTCCTCCATGTATTCCATGTCCAAACCGGCTGTGGCGGAAAGATCGCCACTGTCGAAGTTCCACAGAGTCACGGTCTGCGCCAAAATAGAGGACTGAGACAGCAGCGCAAACAGCACTGCTCCAACAAAGGTTCTAACTATTGTTTGTTTTTTCATGGTGGAAATTGTTTTAAGTGTTCGGCAAACGCCCATCACGGCGCAAACGTGTTTGGATATTAAATTAGGGAGTCGGTCACAATCGAGAAGTTTTTTCCTTGCATTTTGAATACAAAATCTGGCATTTTTAACACCTTTCCAGCCACGGGCTTGCGCCGCTTGGCTTGCCAACGATAACCTTTGTCACGCGCTCACAGTGAAAATTACGCCGGAACAGGTAGCAAAACATCAGCCTCAACGCTTGTCCAAGTGCTTGGTATGGATGGCTTTAGCTTTGTCCATCGTGGCGGCGATCCTGTTCGGCCTGGCCTACGGCAAGGCCAGCTCGGCCCGACACACCGAGCGGCAGGCGCTCCTAGCCCTGACCCCGCGGCAGGATAAAACCAAGGGCTACACATCGTCCGCCAGTTGCCGCGCCTGCCACCCCTCGCAATACGACAGTTGGCACAAGAGTTTTCACCGCACGATGACCCAGCTTGCCGGCACAAACTCCGTCATGGGTCGGTTCGATGGCACCGAGATCGTGTCCGGCGGCCTGCTGTATCGCGTCTACCAAACCAACGACCAGTACTGGGCGCAGATGCCCGATCCCGAGATCATCATGAAAGCCGTCGAGACCGGGCGGCGCATCAACGATCACACCTACCAGATCCGCACCAACGGCGTTCTGTCGATGCTCGACCTGCGGAGTGTCCCGCGAGTCAACAAGCGAGTCGTCATGACCACCGGCTCTCACCATTATCAAACCTACTGGGTCGAGGGCAGCGTGCGGAACACTCAAACCCAGACCAACGAAACCAAGTACGGCAACCTGCTCCAGACCCTGCCGCTGGTTTTCCTGCCCAAGGAGCAGCAATGGATCCCGCGCGACAACGCCTTCATGACAGCGCCCAACAGCAAGCGCATGATTTCGCAATGGAACCACCACTGCATCAAGTGCCACAGCACTGCCGGAAACCCAGGCCTCGTCGGCAAAAATACATTCGACACGCGCACCGCCGAGCTGGGCATCTCCTGCGAGGCCTGCCACGGCCCCGCCGCCGGGCACGCCGACCATTACCGCACACCGCTTGCCCGCTACGCGGAACAGTTCAGCGACGGCCCGGCCGCCAAGGTCGTCAACCCGGCCAAGCTCGATCACAAGCGATCCAGCCAAATCTGCGGCCAGTGTCACGGCGTTTACATTTACCAAGATGAAAAAGCGGGTAACGAGTTCGCCCGCAACGGCCCAGCGTACCGCCCCGGCGACGACATCCACCTCATCCGCTACTACATCCAGCACCCCGGCCCTGCACCCACGCCGATGCGGCAGGAGGAACTTCAGAAAAACCGCGGATTCTTCCGCGAACGCTGGTGGGACGACGGCACGATCCTTGCCGGTGGCCGCGAATTCACCGCCATGCGGGTGAGCGCCTGCTACACCAAGGGCGAGATGTCGTGTATGTCGTGCCACTCGATGCATCACAGCGACCCGGTCGACCAACTCAAACCGGACATGCGCGGCAACGCAGCCTGCGTCGAGTGCCACGCCACGCCGGAATACACCACCGCGATCGAGCAACACACGTTTCACAAGCCAGACTCCACCGGCAGCAACTGCCTCAACTGCCACATGCCGCACACGACCTATGCGCTGCTCGGCGCGATCCGGAATCACCAGGTTCAATCCCCCTCAGCTGGGCGCAGCATTCGCCACGGAGTGCCCAACGCCTGCAACCTCTGCCACCTCGACCGGACGCTCGACTGGACGCAGCAGCAGTTGGCCAAGCGCTACGGCCACGAGTCGCTGCCGTTGAACGCCGAGCAACGGCGCACCTCCGCCGCGCTGCTTTGGCTGCTAAAGGGCCACGCCGCCCAGCGCGCCATCGCCGCATGGCACGCCGGCTGGCAACCGGCCCGCGACACCTCCGGCGACGGCTGGCTTGCGCCGCACCTGGCCCGGCTGCTCGACGACCCGTACGGCGTGGTGCGCCACATCGCCAACGAGAGCCTCAAGAAACAACCCGGCTTTGCGCAGTTCGAGTTCGACTTCATTGCGCCCGAGTCGGAACGCGCCCGCCTGGCCAAGCGCGCCCTCGCCCAATGGAACGACCTCCCCGGCGGCGCCACCGGCGACGCCGTCCTGATCGACCCCGACCGGCAGTTGATGGAGACCGCGATACAGGCACTGTTGAAAAACCGCGACGACCGACCGGTCACCATCAAGGAGTGAGCCGCTTGGCCGAGGCGATGACACGCAAATCCAATGGGGAAGTTTCCGGCAAAAACGGGATGCCGGTCGTGGGGATTCGCGTGCCGTCGTGGGCCTCGTTCACCCGGCCGATCTTCCATGGCATCGTCGAGTTCATCCGCAACCGCGAGCAGTGGCGCATACAGACACTGGTCGATTCCACCAACGAGATGGCGCCGATGGTCATCGACGAAAACTGGAACGGCGACGGGCTGATTCTCTTCCGCCATTCCGAGGAGGAGGCCGCGGCATTCAAGCGCCGGGGCATCCCAGTCGTCAACCTCAGCACCGAGTGCCGCGAGAAAGGTTTTCCCACCGTCATTCCGGATAACGCGGAAATCGGCCGGATGGCGGCGCAGCACTTGTTGACGCTTGGCCTGCGGCATTTCTCCTACTGGGGCGACTCCTCGCGCGCCTACTCTCGCGAGCGCGGCCAGGCGTTCGAGAAGCGGATTGCCGAGGCCGGTTTTGACTGCATCAACACCCAGTTCGAGCCGGACACCCTGCCGTGGGAGGGGCGCTGGGTGAATGTCCGCAAACATATCATCCGGGAGTTGCGGCACCTGCCCAAGCCAATCGGCATCTTCGCCAAGGACGACATGCTCGGCAGCAACATTATCCGCATTTGCAACGAGTTGGACATCCTCGTGCCGGAGGAGGTCGCCGTGATGGGCACCAACGCCGACGAGGTGTTCTGCCAAATCTGCACCCCGCCTCTCTCCAGCGTGGCGTACCCCGGCGAGCGCGTCGGCTACCAGGCTGCGAGCCTGCTCTCCAGGATGATGCGCGGGGCCAGGGTCGCCGACGATTACGTGATGCCAATCCCCATCCATGAGCTTGTCGCCCGCGAGTCTACCAACACCCTCGCCGTGGACGACCCCGTCGTGGCCGAGGCGGTGCATTACATCCGGAGCCGGGCGCCGGTTTACCCAATTCGAGTTTCGGAGATCGTCTCACAAAGTCGGCTGTCCCACTCGGGGTTCAACAAGAATTTTCTGAAGCAGATGGGCCACACGCCCAAGGAGGAAATCAAGCGCGTCCGCTTGGCCCGGCTACAGACGCTGCTCAAGAACACCGGCAACAAAATCAACCAGGTCGCCCTCGAGATGCGCTTCGAGAGTCCGGAGGAGTTGACCCGCTTTTTCAAGCGCGAAACCGGCTTCGCGCCGAAGGACTACCGCAAACACTACCACCCCGCCCCGCACTGACCCCGCGCCCTGCCAAGCGATTGGCCGGTTTATTCAGGAGGCAGTAGCCGGACCCTGCGCTTGGTCCGGTTCATCACCTTTTCACCAACCCGAATCACCAGCGCCCCCTTCTTCGCAATGGCGTTGGCGTAATCGGGAACGCCGTCCGGGTAAACCGCGAACGCCGTGGCGTCCTTCACCGGGTTGCCGTTGACCGTCGGATTGCTGAACGTGACCGTTACTTGCGGAATTTTCCCCACCGGAATCACACGCCCATATATCTCCACAAAGTTGGCCACTCGCTGCGAGAGCACCAACTTCTCGCCAGGGAAACGCAGGGCACCGATGAAGATGTTTTCGTCCTTCTCATGCGAATAGACAAACGCCCCCACCCATGTTTGCGGCTTGCCGTCGACGACCTCCCGGTCCATGCGAGTGATGCGGTAAGTGTAGCGGCCCTTGGTCCAGGCGTGGGGCCGGCGCACGCTGACGAAGTCGCCCTCGTGCCCCGAACTTTGACAGTAGCCGCCCTGCGACGGCCGGATCGCGTCGTGGCCGCGCTGCCCCCACATCGACATCAGATAACCGGGGCCGATCTTGCGCAGCCGCCGGTCCTTTTTCTGATAGCCGTCGGCCTGCGTCTGGATTCCGCCGTAGAACGGCGTCTTGTTCAAGTGCCCCAAGCCGATCGGGGCGATGTATAAATTAACCGACGCCGGCACCTCATCGCTGATCGTGACATCGATCGAGTAACTCTCAAACTCGTGATCCTGCCCGAGGTTCCACCAGGTATCGATCAAGTGCCACGGGGTCGGCTTGAGGCGCTTGGCCGAAGCGTCTTCGCCGTGGACAGGGACGGCCACCATCACGGCACAGGCAAGCAGGAGAAAAAACGATTTCATTTTGATAGGATAATCCCAGACACACACCCTGGCCGAATTCATCAGAAAATGAACCTCAAAAATAATCTCCCCAGAGCGGCAATCCGCGCGCTTGGCCAAGCGCTACCGGACTTCGTCTTTGCGCCTTGGCCGGAAGGCCATCGAGGTTTGCAGCGAGAAATGACAGACGCAACCAGAGCTGGCTTCCGGAATCAGTACCAGGCCCTGCGCAGGAAGGATGTTGATCCAACAGCCGGGACGCGTCGGCGCGAGGGCTTGAAACCGGCCGGCCGCCGACTTGCTGAGATCGAGCACTGTCGGGTTAGCCGCCCGGAAAAACAGGCAGTCGCCCGCACCGGTGAGCGTTCCGCAACTGTGGCCAGGCCGTTTCAGATTCCAATTCAACGGCATGTCCAGCGGGCCAAGTCGTCTGCCGGTGGCCAACTCGTAAATCGCCGGCTCGGCGATCAGCCGGTCGCCAAGGATCACCGGGTGATGCACCTGCTCGCCGTGCGTGAACGCACCTGGCAATCCCTTCAAATGGCTAGCCGACCAAATCTCCCGACCCGACTTGGTCGAGTAACAATGCACGCGGTACGCCGTGTCGTTGCCCGCGCCGAGATGGCTGCCAACGGCGATCAACTGTTCCCCCGACGACGCCAAAAACAAAATGCTGCGGCTCCGCTCCAGGCCGTTGTCCACCGGCCGCGCCCAAAGCCGTCCGCCGGTTTCCGCGTCGAGACAGACAATTTGCAGGCCGGCTTTCCGGAGCGCGTCAAGCGAGTGTCGGCCGCTGCCGTTCACCGGCTTGGCCGTCTCGACAAAAAAAACGCGGCCGCTGCTCAGCGTGATGGTCGGGTTCAAAATCGTGCCGCCGTCGTGCGTCCATTTGCCCTGAACAAGCCGGCTTCCCTTGAGCGGCGCGGAGAACAGGTGCGTGCCAGTCACGATCGACTGGTTGTTGTTGTAGTCGGCGCTGACCATACCGCGGCTTGGCTTCGTGCGCGACGCAGTCGCGCGCTGTGCCGTGCCGAAAATGCGCTTGGCCGTCAGCACCGCGTGCCCCCAGTGCCGCTGCTCCCCCGGCACGAACGCCGATACGGGAAACGTCCGCTCCACTTCACCGCTGGCAAGGTTGATCAGCCGCGCCTCGTCTGCCACCGCCACGCAGAGCCGGCCAGCGTTCACCGACATGTAGCCGGCGTCGTACGGCATCGAGTAACGCTGCGAGTCGGGCAGCGGCAGCCGCCACAGCTCGGTGCCGTTGTAGGCGTCCACCACGATCACGAGATTCTCGCCGGGGATGATCAGCTTGCCCTCCGCGGCGAGCGGCGCGGGCGCGCGCAAATGCCGGTCCACCATCGGAGCCGCGCCGGGGCCGCCGAACCATTGCAGCACAAGATCGCTGTGCACGATTGAGTCGCCGCTGTTACAGGTGTTGGCCGGGTTGCCGTACTGGTGCGTCCACTCGCCCGCGCCGGCCAGGCCGCTGGCGCGGTGCAGTGCGGCGTCTGGTTCCAGCCAAGCGACGCCGTTGTGCGGCTGCAGCAAACGATCCCGTTCGCCCTTGGCCAAGCGGCTCGACCCTCGGCCAAGCCACGCCGACTCGGAGACGATGAGATTGGCAAAATAATCAGTGAACGGCAACGCACCGCCATCGACGAGATGAACCGACACTCGACGGCCGTAAAGCCCGCGCTTGGCTAAACGCTCCCGAGCTGCGGCGATATTCCCGGCGTCCACACTCACACCGATAATGCTCAACTCTGTCTGCTCCGCGAGGGACGCGCACAGCCGGCCATCGACAACATCGGTGACCAGTGCCCAGCCTTGGGTCGTGCTCGCCTCCTTCGCCAAGCGCTTGGCCAAGCCGGTCTTCAACGTCGCCGACACTGTCTTTTTGGAAACCGTTTTCACTGCGGCAGCGGTGGAGAAACAGTGAAGCGCCCCGTTGTCGGTGCTGACGAGCAACCGCCCCCCGGCGAATGCCAAACCACGCGCCACGCCATCGACCTTGGCCGACCACTGCACCGCGCCGTCCGCCAGCGAGCGCGCCTCGACAAGGCCGTCGCCGCCCAGCACGACGCAGTTGGCCAAGGCGATGATGGAGCGCCGGCCCGGCGCGCTCAGTTTCCATTGCTCCGTCGCCGCCTTCGACCGCTTGGCGTCGTCGAGCGTTCCGCCGAGTTGGCCCAACTGGCGTTGCAACCCGGCGCGGCGCTCGCGCGACAGGCCCGGTTTTTTCAGTTCAGCCTTCAGCGACTCGATACGCTTGGCGGCGCTCTTGGCGGCGACGCTCGCGCGGCGATACGCCTGCCGGTCGATCGCGCTGACGCCGTTTTCATCCAGCAAAAAACTGTCCCGGGGCGAGGCGGCCAAGGCGTTGCCCTTGAACGTGGCAAGGCTGCCGGACGACTTAACCGGGTTGGCCGTGAGCGTGCCGTCGTTGCCTGTGCCGGAAAAAAGCTCGTCCTCGAGCAGCACAGCGAATGCGCCGCCCGCGCCAGCGAAGGTCTTGGCCAAGCGGCCCGTATTGCGATCCAGCCCAATGGGATTGCCGCGGCCGGTCGGGATGAACAGCATCGTTTGCGACGCCAGCAAATAGCCCTGCGGCGAGACGTCTAGTTTCTGCCGCCAAACCGTCGAGCCGTCCGCCGCGCTGAGCGCGGCGGCGTGCACGCCCTGTGACGGATACAACCCAGCGGCCGCGTAAACGACACCGGAATCCACCACGAGACCGGTGCGCACCGGCCAAAGCGAAATCATCCGGCCGTTGCCGGGGATGCGCCAGTCGCGCGGACCAAGCCTCTCGCGCCAGGCCAAGCGGCCTGTGCCGGCCTCGAGACAGTAAACGAAGCCGTCGTCGCTCCCAAAAAAAAGCCGTCCGTCCCCGAGCACCGGCGCGTAGCGCACCGGGCCGTCCGCCGCGAACGACCACAGGAGCTCGCCGGTCTGCGCGTCGAGGCAACGGACGGTGTCGTCCGCACTGGAACCAAGCCACACGAGTGACTCGTCGGCCACGGGATGGTTGGCCCAGTCCCCAGTCACGCGCGGCAGGATGCCCTCGAGTTGCTGCCAATAGCTGCGCTGGGCCGGGCTGGTCCAGGCCGGGCTGGGCGCCGGCATATCGCGCCGCCAAGTCTCCGTCGCCGAAAAGGAGAGCACCTGATTCGAATAACCGGCGCGGCCCATCCCGGCGCGGTAGCTTGGCCAACCGACCGGATCGGCCGCCACGGCAATCACGGCTAAAGCCAATGTAATCATTGGAACCAGACGAACGATACTCACCGGCAGCAGCCTACACGGTGGCTAGATAAAAAGGCAATCCGCTTGGCCAAGCGGCCGGGCGGACGAATTTAAGGAGCGGGAGCTGGGTTGGTCCGCATCAGTTCCAGCGACAGGAAACCGAGATTCTTCCGGCTGATCTCCATCGATTAAAAGAACTTGGCCAAGCGGTCAACCACTTGGCCAAGCTGATGAAAATGTTGCCGCAAAGTCAGACTTTACTGACGTTTGGCACTTGAAACCCGGGCCGGTTATTATCCTTCAATAGCGCGTTCGCCTCGACCGCATGGGCGCCGGTGTGGATTTCCTTGTCCGCATTGAACGTCAGCCAAGGCCCGATCACATAGTTGCTGCCGTCCTCCGGCACCTTCACGCCATCGCTCATGACGCTGTGCAGACTCATGAAATGCTCGTAAGCGTCCTTGTTGTCCCCGAACCGCCCGGACTTGGCGTTGAACGGCATGCTCTTGCCGAGGCGGTACGAGTTGTTCATCAGGTGCCCGGCCACGCAGCCGTAGTGCGCGTCGTACACGTTGCCGTTTGCCATGCTTGGGTCATTAGCCCTGCAGGCAGCAATGAAGCTGCCCCAGTTACCGCCCGGTGTCACCTTGCCGTTGGGTATCGATAGCTTCTCACCCTTGTCACTGCCCTTGGCATAATATTGGCCGCGGACAATCCTGCCGCCATCCTCGAAGTAATACTCGTTCTCCACCTGACGCTGATACCCGTTATAGTTCACGTTGCGAACATTGAAAAACAGGGTCTGCCCGTTCGGGTACTCGGCGATACCAAACATGGTGTTCGGCGTCTCGCCCTGGTCACCCCACTGGAAGCGGCCACCGATCGCCATCGCGCGCACCGGGTTTGTCAGCGACGGATCCATCGCCCAGCGCGCCACGTCAAGCTGGTGCGTTCCTTGGTTGTTCAGGTCGCCATTGCCTGTTTCCCAGAACCAGTGCCAATTGTAGTGCACATAGTTCTCGTGATATGTGTCAATCACGGCCGGCCCACGCCACAGGTTCCAGTCCAGATTCGGCGGCGGGGCGGATGGGCTCTTGAACCCGATGCCGGTACGCGGCTTGCAGCAGTAGCCGTAAGAAATCTTAAGCTTGCCGAATTTGCCGGCGTTGATCATCTCATGCAGGCCGGCGACATTCGCGCTGCTGCGCTGCTGCGTGCCATGCTGGATCACGACGCCATACTTGCGCTGCGCCTCGACCGCCACGCGGCCCTCGTGCACGTCGTGGCTCATCGGCTTCTCGACGTAAACATGCTTGCCGGCCTGGGCGCCCCAGATCGTCATCAGCGAGTGCCAGTGGTTCGGCGTTGCGATCGAGATCGCATCGACCGACTTATCGGCCAATGCCTGGCGAATGTCCGAGATCCCCTTGGTATTGAACTTGCCCTTGGTCTTCTTTTCAACCTCACCCATCTTGCGGGCGACTGCTTTCTCATCCGGGTCGATGAGATAGGCGATCTCCACGTTTTTCTGGCCCAGCCAACCGCCGATGTGACTGCCACCGCGACCATTCAGGCCGGCCACCGCTATGCGGAGCCGGTCATTCGCGCCATGCACGCTGACCTGCCCCTTCGTGCCGCAAATCAACGCAGCGGTGCCGGTGGCCAGTGAGGATTTGAGAAAACTTCGTCTTGTCGTTGTCGTTTTATTCATAAGTTTGGTCCTTTTTATTATTGCACTTGGCCAAGGCCAGCAACGGGAAAAAACTTCCCACTCATCGGATCGCCGGGCAGCCTGAGCACCTTGGGCGGCATTGTCAACCACCCTGCTTGGCCAGACGGACGGCTCTACCGGGCCTTGACGTCAAACGCGAAGAGCAGTTCCTGGTCGCGCAAATACATCACGCCGTTGCCCACAACCGGATGCGTCCAGATCCGGCCAGATCGTTTGCGAAGTTCCGTTTGGGGTTCGAGTTTAAATCGACCGTGCTCCTTCCAGCCGCCCGTGTCGGCGGCGGCCAACGCCACCTGGCCGGAGCTTTCCTCAAGGCAATACAGCCGGTTGTCGGCATAAAAGACACAGCCCTTCCCGAGTTTCTTTGAATCCCAAACCACGTCGCCACTCTTCAGATTTTGACAGGTCCACCCGCGTCCATCGGAGTAGCCGTATAGGTGGCCATCGAGTAGCAGCACACCGCCGTGATGATTTTTTATGTTCTTATTCGAGTAATCCTCCGTGACCTTGTGGGCGTCTCCAATAGTGATCTTGCGGCAGCCTGCACCGTATCCCGAGGAAATGTAGACCTCGTTTTTACGAACGATCGGAGTGGGAATGACCGCCGTGCGCCCCGACCAGGCGTTACGCCACAAGACCGACCCATCGCGGGCGGAAACACCGGCAAGAGTTTTCTGCGTAAGCTGGATGAACTGCCGTTGGCTGTTTAGTTCGGCCGGCACCACTGAGGCGTACTGGGCGCCGTCTGTCCAGTCGCTGCTGCGCCAAATGACCTCGCCTGTTTTTTTGTCAATCGCAGCCAAAGTGCCACGTTTGCCACCCGGCGTGCAGATCACATGATCACCGTCCACCAACACCGACTCGGTGTAGCCCCAGCCGGGCACTTTCCCTCCAAGATCCTTCACCATCTCCACCCGCCAGTTCACCTTGCCATCCCCGACATTCGCGCATATTAAACCGCCCTTTGCCCCCAGCGCATAAACCTTATCGCCGTCCACCGTCGCGGCACCGCGCGGCCCGTCTCCCCAGTTGTTGGAGAGGATGCCGCCCAGCGGGGCTGTCCAGAGCGTCTTTCCACCCTTGGCCTCCTTGGCAAA
>JASLKI010000221.1 GCA_030747575.1 Verrucomicrobiota bacterium
GCTGCCCAAGGACGGCTCGATCCCGGACATCGTCACCGCCGGTGGCAAGACCGTCGCCGTTCGCTGCCCCGCGCATCCGGTATTCAGCGCCGTGCTGGCCAAGTGCGGCTTCCCGCTCGCGGCACCCAGCGCGAACCGCTCGAACCGCGTGTCACCGACCCGGGCGGAGCACGTCGTCGACCAACTCAGTGGCCGCATCCCGTTGGTGCTCGACGGCGGCGCATGCGACCTCGGCATCGAGTCCACTGTGCTCGACCTCACCGGCGACACGCCGACCCTCCTGCGCCCGGGGATGATCTCGCTTGGCCAACTACAAGCCGTCCTCGGCCCGGTGGCAACGGCCAAGCCGCCGGCCGGCGCCGACCCGTTGAAAAGCCCCGGCCAGCTTCAGCAGCACTATTCGCCGAGAGCAAAGCTGATATTAGTGGAGGGCGACTTGGACGCGGCGCTCGGCCAAGCGGACGTAATGGCCCACATCATCGCCCGCACAGCAGCCCCCGCCGCTTGGCCAAGCAAGCGTTGGCATCGCTTGCCGGACGCGGCCGCCGGCTTCGCGAGGGAACTTTACGACACACTGCACCGCTGTGACCGACTCGGAGCGGAAACTATTCTGGTGCAGCCACTTCCCGATGGAGACGAATGGGCCGCACTCCGGAACCGCCTGAACCGCGCAGCCGAGGATTAAGGTGTTAGGGGGCAAAAATGCGGGCGCCCCTACCGGGACGCCCGTCAACCCAAACAACCAAACCAACCTCCTTTGGCCGAAAAACGGCCATCTAAGGTCACAACGATAACAACTTCGTCGTGGATGTCCACAAGCGCGGACATCGAGGGTTCAGACGCCGGATTTGGGCGAAATGTTCATTAAATCAGAAAAAAGAATCGCCGTTACTGCCGTTCGTATTCGCCTTTGCCGAGCTTTTTGTAAACGGTGAAGCCGGCCTTTTTTGCGTCGGTGATCGAGAGCGGCTTGAGGTGGGTGGGGGTGCTGAAGCCAGAGATGATTTTTCGTACCGGCCGTTTGCAGGCCGGACATTTTTCGAGCGGCTTGGCCGAGACGGGACGGCGCAGCGTGAAGCCGGGGCCGCCGCACGGTCTGCAGTCACCCTTATCGTCGCATAGTTCGTATTCGTAAATCGGCATCGCACCCGCTGCGGCAATCTACCACCAAACCAAGTGCTTGGCCAAGCACGGGCGAGACCGTAGCGTCTGGCGCATGGGGATCGTTCGAATCTTGGTGGATGGGTACAGCCTGCTGCATCACTGGGAGGAGTTGGCACCGGCCAAGCCGCGCCACTCGTTCCATGCGCGAGACGCACTGGTGGCGGCGCTGACGCAGTATCAGGATTCGTCCGGCACGCCGCTCACGGTGATTTTTGACGGCGGCGGCGCACCGCCCGACACGCCGAAAAACGAGACGGCCAAGGGCGGCATTGAGGTGCTTTTTTCCAAAAAAGGCCAGACGGCAGATCAGATCATAGAGCGAGTGGCGCACCTGATGAAACCGTATGGTGAGGTGATGGCGGTGACCAACGACTTCGCCGAGCGCGAGACGGTGATCAGCCTCGGCAGCGTGGCGTGCAGTTGCGAAAATTTTATTCAAATGATGGACGACACCCTCGGGGACATGCAGAGCGACATGGCCGTGCACAACAAGCGCGAGCGCAAGGGATTCAAGCGCGGTAGTTGAGCGTTCATTGACACGGGAAGCCCCAATGCCTATGCTGTCCGCGTAATGAGCAGGCTCAGGGAGTCATTGATTGAATTGATCCGTCGCACCTCGGCGGAGATCCCTGACGACGTGCAGACGGCGATTCTGCGCGGGCTGGAACAGGAGAAGGAGGGCACCATCGCCAAGTCGGCGCTGGAGATCATCGAGCGCAACATCGGCTTGGCCAAGAGCAAGTCGCAGCCGATCTGCCAGGACACCGGCAGCATTTTGTTTTACGTCGACTGCCGGGTTGGAATGAATCAGGTCGAGTTCGCGCAGGAGGCGCGCGAAGCGGTGAAAGAGGCAACCAAGCTTGGTTATCTGAGGCAAAATTCGGTGGACTCAGTCACCGGAAAAAATGACGGCACCAACCTTGGCCCCGGATCACCAAACCTGCATTTTCACCAACACACATCGGACGAAATCTCGGTGCGACTCGTGCTCAAGGGCGGTGGTTGCGAGAACGTCGGCGCGCAATTCTCGCTTCCCAACACCACGCTAGATGCTAACCGCGACCTTGACGGCTGCCGCAAGGTGATCCTCGAGGCGGTGCATCAGGC
>JASLKI010000222.1 GCA_030747575.1 Verrucomicrobiota bacterium
CGGCGCGGTTGCGTTTCCGATGGTGGTGCCGCGCCGTGTGTTCGGCGCAAACGAACGGCTTAACATTGCGGCGATCGGTTCCGGCGGCAAGGGACAGGTCGACATCGACGGCTGCGAAAGCCAGAACATCGTGGCGCTTTGTGACGTGGATCCGGGCAAAGCGGCGCACATGTTCAACCGTCATGCGAAGGCAGCCAAGTACGCCGACTTTCGTCAGATGCTGGAGAAAGAAGGCAAAAACATCGACGCTGTGACGGTCTCCACTCCCGATCACACCCACGCCACGGCAGCAGCGATGGCCATGCGACTTGGCAAACATGTCTATTGCCAAAAGCCGCTGACGCACTCCGTCCTCGAGGCGCGCGTGCTGACCGACCTCGCCCGCAAGCACAAGGTTGCCACGCAGATGGGCAACCAAGGGCACTCGAATCCGGACACTCGGCGTTACGTGGAGTTGATCCAAGCCGGTGTCTTGGGCGATGTGAAAGAAGTCCACATCTGGACCGATCGGCCGGTTTGGCCGCAGGGCATCGGACGGCCAAGCGGCTCGCCGCCCGTGCCGAAAAACGTCAACTGGGATCTGTGGCTTGGCCCGGCGCCCGAGCGCCCGTATCACCCGGCATATCATCCGTTCAAGTGGCGTGGTTTTTGGGACTTCGGCACCGGGGCAGTCGGCGACATGGGTTGCCACAACTCCGATCTGGCCTATTGGGCGCTCAACCTGCGCGACCCCGAGACGCTCGAGGCCGTGTCATCCGAGATCAACGACGAGACTGCACCGAGTTGGTCGATCATCACGTCTCATTTCCCACAACTCGGCAAACGCAAAGCGGCGAAGGTCATTTGGTACGATGGCGGCAAAAAACCGAATGCCGCCTTGGCCAAGCAGAAGGAACTGCCAGGCAACGGCTCAATTCTCATCGGCAGCAAGGACACGTTGTACATCCCGATGTACTGGGGCAAGGGCACGTTCCTCTCCGGCGCAACGGTGGCAGACCACAAAGACGTGCCGGAGACGATCGAAAAACCGGCCGACTTCAACCGGCACCATTACCTCGAGTGGATCGACGCCTGCAAGGGAGGCAAGCCGGCCTGGTCCAATTTCGACTACGCGGGGCCAATGACCGAGGCGATGCTACTCGGCCTGGTGGCACTGCGCTCCGGCAAAAAAATCGAGTGGGACGCAAAAAAAATGCGCGTCAAGAATGTGCCCGAGGCCAACCGCTTCATCCACAGCGAATACCGCAAGGGCTGGGTGCTGTAAGCGATGAAGCCACGAAGCCTTGCTCTAGCACTAGGAACTGCCATTTGGGGAGCGGGCTTGACGGGCTTGGCCGGCCCCCTAGCCGGTGACAAGCCCAATGTGCTGTTTCTCATGGCGGACGACCTGCGGCCGGAGTTGGGCTGCTACGGCGCCGGGCACGTGATCAGCCCGAACATCGATCGCTTGGCCAAGTGCCGCCGGATGTTAGAGCACCAAAACGACCCCTGGGAAAATAAAAACGTCGCCGCAGAGGCGGCAAGGCGGGCTCAGGTTCTCTCCCGCAAACTTGCGAAGGTGCATCCGGTCAAGCGCCACCCGGCAGACGACTGAACACCCGGCTTTCGGTCTTCGCTTGGCCAAGGGCCGAAACTCCCCTAGTTTGTGGCCGTGGCCCTGCCGCCGGATTATCACATGCACACACCCCTCTGCCATCACGCGGAGGGGGAGCCAACCGAGTACGCCGCCCAAGCGGCACGCATTGGCCTGACCGAGATTGGGTTCACCGAGCACGCGCCGATGCCGGGCGACAATTTTGACAATTGGCGAATGCTTGAGCGCGACTTAAATCTGTATATCGAAAAAATCGACCAAGCCGCCGCCGAAAACCCCACAGTAACACTCCGGAAGAGTCTAGAAATTGACTTTGTGCCCGGTTACGAGGATTGGATACACAACTTGAAAAATCGCTTTAAATGGGATTATTTAGTTGGTTCTGTGCATTATCTTGGAGGTAAGTGGAGTTTTGATCACCCTGACAATCGTGACTCTTGGAAAGGACGAGACGTCAATGCCGCTTGGGCGGAGTATTACGAGTTGCTCCGGCAATCGGCTGCTCTGGGGGTGTTCGACATCATTGGTCACTGCGATTTGATCAAGGTTTTCGGCGATCAACCAAGCGGCGATTGCTCCGCGATGTGGCGCCCCTTCCTCGACGAAGTGAAGCGGCAGGATATCGCAATCGAGATCAACACGAACGGCGTGAACAAGCCGTGTGGCGAAATGTACCCTTCACCCGTGCTGTTGGAGATGGCGGCCGGGATCGGCGTGGGTCTGGCATTCGGCTCGGACGCCCACAAGCCGGGCCGCGTCGGGGAGCAATTCGACCAAGCGGTCGCCCTGGCAAAGCGCTCCGGTTTCACTCATTACCGTCGATTTGCCAGCGGCAAATACGAGTCAGTCCCGTTTTGAATTATTGGGGTGCGAAGGCTGCGCGCAGCGGCGACGGCGCTTTTAGATCCGAATGTGCCGCCCCTAAGTGGCTTCCGGCTGAGCCAAGCACGTCATTAAGCTTGGAACTGAAAAAACGGTGTCCCGCTCCGATTGCCCGCACTCCGAGGAGAGGCAATCATTTTTTGAATTGAAATCAGCATCGGACTGCCCCCAAATGTCGGCCATGAGTAGTGTCTTTGAAGGGCCGGTTTTTGTGGTGCGGGATAATATCGACACCGACCAGATTATCCCGGCCCAATACCTGAACCTTGTCCCGACGATCCCGGAGGAATACGAAAAACTCGGCAGCTACGCGATGATCGGCCTGCCGGACTCGCTTTACCCCACGCGCTACGTGGCGGAGGGGGAACCGAAATCAGCTTATCCGATCATCGTCGCCGGACGGAATTACGGCTGCGGCAGTTCCCGCGAGCATGCGCCGATCGCGCTTGGCTCCGCCGGGTGCAAACTGGTTTTAGCCGAGAGCTTTGCGCGTATTTTTTTCCGCAACTGCGTGGCCACCGGCGAGTTGTACCCGTGCGACATAACGGATCGGCTTTGCGATGTGCTTAACACCGGCGACGAGGTGAAGGTCGATCTGGATGCGGGAACCATCACAGTCATGGCCAGCGGCGCGGAGCATTCGATCAAGCCGCTGGGCGAGGTTCGCCCGGTGATCGATGCCGGTGGATTGTTCAATTTCGCCCGCGAAAGCGGCATGATCGCCAAGTGATCGTTGCGCTTGCCCAAGCGGGCCACTGATGACTGACAATAACAAAACGCGCATCGTCGTCGGCTTGAGCGGCGGGGTGGACTCCTCCGCGGCCGCCTCGTTGCTGGTCGAGCAGGGGTACGACGTCATCGGCATTACGCTGAAGGTCTGGCCGCAGGATTGCGTGTCCCGCGCCGAGGACAAGTGCTGTGGCCCGCAGGCTGTGATGGATGCCCGCTCGGTCGCCGACAAACTCGACATCCCGTATTATCTCGTCGATGAATCGAAGGAGTTTCAGCGAGACGTGATCGATTATTTCGCGGCGGAGTACAAGGCGGGGCGGACGCCGAACCCGTGCGTGATGTGCAACGAGAAGCTGAAGTTCGGCAACCTGATCGACCGCGCCCGGAAGCTTGGCGCGGAGTACGTGGCAACCGGGCATTACGCTCGGCTCGAGCAGCGCGACGGACGCACAGTGTTGCTTCGTGGCAGGGATGCGCGGAAAGACCAGACGTACTTTCTGTTCTCGCTTGGCCAGGAGCAGTTGGCGCACATGATGTTTCCGCTTGGTGAACTGCAGAAAAGCGAGACGCGCGAGGTTGCCCGGTGCGTGGATCTCAAGACGGCGGAGAAGCAGGAGAGCCAGGAGATTTGTTTTGTGCCGGACAAGGATTACAAGAAATTCCTTACGACGGCGGGGTTGGTGGAGGAACACCGGGGGGAGATTGTTGACACACGCGGCCAAGTGCTGGGGCATCACGACGGGATCGAGTTTTACACGATCGGCCAGCGGAAAGGCCTGGGGATCTCGTCGCCGACGCCGATGTACGTGATCGAACTAGACCCGGAAAACAACCGGGTGATGGTCGGCGGGGAGGAGTTGCTGCTGCGGGACGAGTTTCGGATTGACCGATGTAACTGGATCGCGTTCGATCACCTGGCCGAGCCGATCGAGGCTTCGGCGGCGATCCGTTACAATCATCCCGGCACCGAGGCGACGGTGATTCCGGACGAAAATGGCCAGGCAAAGGTAAAGCTGCGGGAGCCGCAGCGGGCGGTGACGCCGGGTCAGGCGTGCGTGTTTTATCAGGACGACCTCGTGGTGGGTGGCGGGTGGATCATGCGGAATTGACTTTTTTTCGGCCTTAGCCAAACGGAATGCACCGGATTGGGGCGCTCACAAAAGGATTGCCCGGCAGGGGTGTTTGTGGCTTTATTTCCCGCCCTGACGCACGGGTGATGCCAGTCCACGGTCAACGCACTACAGCCCCGACCGGGGTCGCGCCAGTCCAGGACCTGGGAAAATGAGCTTGCTTCGAGTCCATGTACACTACTCGGGACGGGTGCAGAGGGTGGGTTTCCGATACACAGTGAAGTCCCTGGTTCCCGGGTACGACGTGATCGGCACCATCAGGAATTTGCCTGATGGCCGGGTGGAACTGGTAGCCGAGGGCGAACGCACCGAGCTGGAGGAATTCCTGCAGGCAGTTCGTGACTCGGGACTGCGGCGTAACATTCAGGGCGAGGACATCGTCTGGGAGGAGGCGCAGGATAAATTTAGAGGGTTTGAGATTGCCGGGTGACACCCGGTTGTTTGAATGAAGTATGCTTTAATAGCGGACATCCACGCCAATCTTGAGGCACTCGAGGTGGTGCTGGAGGATGCAAAGAAAAACAACTGCACACGTTACGTGTGCCTGGGCGATGTGGTTGGCTACAACCCAGATCCCAAGGAGTGCATGAAGATTGTGCGCGACATGGGGATGCCGTGCATTATGGGCAACCATGACGAGTATTGCGCCGGCGATACAGACTTGACCGGGTTCAACCCGCACGCCGGCCACGCCATCATGTGGACGCGCGACCAGTTGAGCGACGAGGAGCGCGACTGGCTCCGGCGGTTGAAGTACCTGCGAATGATCGCCAACTTCACCATCGTGCACGCCACGCTGGACGCGCCCAAGCGCTGGGGCTACGTGATGAAAAGACTCGATGCGGCCGCCAGTTTCACCTACCAGAACACGGGCGTTTGCTTTTTCGGCCACACCCATGTGCCGATGGCTTTTGTGCGCGAGCAGAACTCCGTCACCGGAGGCAAGTACGACAAGCTGACGGTCGAGAAGGGCAAGAAATATTTCATCAACGTCGGCAGCGTTGGCCAGCCCCGCGACGGTGATCCGCGAGCCGGCTACGTGATCTACGATCTCGAGGCAGGGACGATTGAACTGCGCCGGCTGGAGTATGATTTCGAGAAAACCCAAGCCAAGATATTGGACGCTGGACTGCCCGAGCGCCTGGCCAACCGGCTGGCCTTGGGCAGATAGCCCGTTGCCGCCCATCGGGGGCACTGAATTCGCGACCGGAATCGCGGTATGCACAAATTAAGGCAAATCTTCGCCTTCGTGGCGCCCTACGTGAAACCGTACTGGGGCCGCATCGTTGCCGGCGTCTTCTTCGGGATTCTCTTCGGGGTGTCGAATGGGCTGGCGCTATGGACGACCAAGATCATGCTCGACCGCCTGGTGAAAAAGGAGGCCTCAGAGGCCCCCTCAGAGGCCTCGGCAAGTGCTCCCGCCGACCCCGATGGCAACTGGTTTGTCGAGAGCACCGCCTCCGTTCAATCCAACATCCTCGAGACCCTAAACCCGTGGCTGCCGCAGATGGGCGATCCGCTGACGTACCTTCAGATCATCGGCGGGCTGCTGGTCTTCCCGCTGCTGGTCGGCTTTCGTGGCACCTCAAAATATCTAGCAGCGTACTGCCTGGCCTGGGCCAGCGAACGGGTGATCAACGACCTGCGGGTCACGGTCTTCCGGAACCTGAGCCGCCTGTCGATTCCCTTCTTCAACCGCTCCACCACCGGCGACCTCATCACACGCATCAACGGCGACGCGCAGTTGCTGCAGACCTGCCTGGCATCCGGGGTGAGCAACCTCGTGTCGGAGCCGGTGGCTATCGTCAGTATTTTCACCGGACTGTGCCTGATCGACTGGCAGCTGACCCTCGGCATGCTGGCGCTGTTTCCCGTCTGCATCATCCCCATCATTTACTTCGGCAAAAAGGCCCGCGAGGCAACCGGCAAACGAGTCGCCGCCAACATCGACCAGTCTAGCCTCGCGGTGGAGATGTTTTCCGGCATGCGCGTCATCAAGGCGTTCGGGCTGGAGAACGCCCGCGTTGACCGTTTCCGGGAGTTGTCCCAGCAACTGATTCGTCAGACGATGAAGACCGTGCGCTCGCGGGAGATCGTCGGACCGCTGGTCGAGACAGTGTCGATGATCGGCATCGGCGCGCTGATCCTGTACGTCGTCCACGAGGACCGCAGCATGCCGGACTTGGTCGTGTTTTTCACCGGCGTGATTATGTTTTACACGCCCATCCGAAAGCTGGCCCGGTTGCACGTGAGCATCGAGGAGGCAGGCATAGGAGCCAATCGCCTGATGAATGTCCTCGACGAAAAGCCGGACATCCTCGAGCGCCCCGAGGCCAAGCCGGTAACCGGGCTCGAGCGCGACATCCAGTTCCACAACGTCTCATTCGCTTACGAGGATGAGCCGGTGTTGACCGGGCTCGACCTGACCATCCCCAAGGGAACCAAGCTGGGTATCGTCGGCGAGAGCGGTTCCGGCAAGAGCACCCTCATCAACCTGCTGTTTCGGTTTCACGATACCGACACGGGCGCCGTGAAGCTCGACGGACGCGATCTTCGAGACTTGAACATCAAGGAGTTTCGCGGGCAGATGGCACTCGTCAGCCAGGAGGTGGTGCTGTTCGACCTTACCGTGGCCGAGAACATTGCGCTTGGCCAAGCGGACTGCACCCAGGAGCAGGTTGAGGCGGCCGCACGAAACGCGCACGCTCACGAGTTCATCACCGCAATGCCGGAGGGGTACGACACCCGCATCGGCGAGCGTGGTGTCACGTTGTCCGGCGGCCAGCGACAGCGTCTGGCCATCGCGCGGGCCTTCGTCCGCAACGCGCCGATCCTCGTGCTCGACGAGGCCACCGCCGCGCTCGACTCCAAGGCTGAGGCCGAGGTGCAGACGGCCATCGACCAACTGAGCGAACACCGCACAGTCCTTTGTGTGGCGCATCGGCTCTCCACGCTGCGCTCGATGGACCGGGTCATCGTCCTGTCAAAGGGGGCGATCATCGAAGAAGGGAGTTACGATGAATTGATGGCAGCGGCGGGAGTGTTTTCGAACTTGGCCAAGGCCCAGGGAATCACCGCCTGAGCCGCACCTCCCGCTGGCCAAGCGCCCGCCATTCCCGCCTGAATCCACTTGCCAGCAAATATTTCGTGCTGTGCGGCAAAAGCTTTCCAACGAACCCATCCACCGTTTTTAGCCCCATATTGCCCTACGGCGCGTCGAGGCATACGAGTTGGTTTCGGTCGCGGACGTAGAGCCGGCCATCAGCCAGGGCCGGTTGGCTGCGCGCGCCGGAGCCGACGACCTGGGCGCGGCTGATCTCCCGCCATCCGGCCGGGGTCGCTTGGCCAAACACCAGTTCACCGCTCTCCATCAATGCCAGCAGTCGGTCGCCGCTGAGCAGCATCATGCCGTCGCCGAAATCATCCACGCTCCAGCGCACCTTGCCGGTGGCCAACTCCACGCAGCGCAATGCCGGGACCGGAGGCACATCCGCCCGCCCATGAGTGCCGTAAATGAACCCGCCCCGGTGCATCACGCTCGCATACTGGCTCGAGAGACTCGTGTCGTTCGACCAAGCCGCCTTGTAGCCGCCAGCCACCGCATTCACGACGAGTGCGCCGGTGTTGTAGCTGGACGTCACAAAAATCAACTCGCCAACAACCAACGGCGCAGCGGCATTCACCGAGGCTTGGATTCGCGCGCGCCAACGGTTTTGAAAATCGATTTTGCCGTTGGCCGGATCGACCACGGCCAGGCCGGTTCGAGCGAAGAACACCGCGCGGCGTTTGCCGTGCAACTTGGCCATCACCGGCGACGAGTAACTGGCCTCATCGTCGAGTGTTTTCCAGAGCAGCTTGCCGGAGTTTTTATCGAGCGCTACGATTCCGGCCCCCGCCTCGCCGCCGATGTTGAGCAGCACTGCGTTCCCCTCGACGAGCGGCGAGCAGGCCATCCCGAAAAACCCGTCAGAAGCGCGGTACGATTTCTGCGTGTCCACTTTCCAAACCGTTTTGCCGCTCGCAAAGTCGGTGCAGACCACGATGCCCTGCCCGCCCATCGTGTAAACCCTGTCCCCGACAATCGTCGGCGTGGCGCGCGGCCCGGCGGCGCTCCCGTAGCCGGCGGCGAAGCTCGAGGCATAGTTGTTTTCCCAAAGCGTTTTGCCGGTCTTGGCGTCGAGGCACTCGATCGTGTCGTATCGGTTGACCTCGTGAAACAGGATGGCTCGGCCCTTGGCCACGACGACCCCGCTCATCCCAGCACTGATGTTTCTTTTGCGCCACAACACCTTCGGCCCATCGGTTGGCCAGGCGCGCGTCAGTGCCTCGCCCGGATAAACCCCATCCCGGTTCGGCCCCAGATACTGCGGCCAGTCGGCCGCCTGCAGGCCAAGCGCAACAAAACCCAGCACGGACAAGTGACAAAAAAAACGTTTCAGCAGCAACATGGCGAAGTAGCAAACTATAGAATATCGGCACTCAACGCGAGCCAAAGCCGATTTTTCAGTTTTCAGCGGGGACGCAGATTTTGTGGATCGGCAGGATTTTCAGGATCAACTTTTAATCCCACCAATCTGCATTCATCCGCATCCCGTTTTTACCGCTCACTGCTCGCTTTTATACGGATTGTCGTTTTGCAGCGACTCGGCGACGGCGCTTGGCACCAAGCCGTCGATCGCTTGCCCAAGCCGGAGCCGCTCGCGGATGGCGGACGACGATACCTCGAACGGCCAGCCGTCCAGCACTTGGCCACGGAACGGCTCGGGGAAATCGGCAACTGCCTGGCCGGGGCGCGGCACGACGACAAACTCCGCCCGCTTGGCCATGTCGGCGGCCTCACGCCATTGCGGCAGCGTCGGCACGTGGTCGGCACCGATCAAATAATGCAGCTTGGCTTCAGGGTAGCGCCCGGCGTAGGCGCGGATCGTGTCGATCGAGTAGGACACGCCGTCGCGCTCGATTTCCTGCGGATCAATCTCGCAGTCCTCACAGCCAGCAAAGGCCAAGTGCAGCAGCAGCAGCCGAGCGGCGGCGGGCGCGGGCTGTTGCTCCGGCTTGAATGGCGAGCGCGCTGCGGGGACGATGAACAGCCGGTCGAGCGACAGTTCCTCCAGCGCCGCACGGGCCACCAGCACGTGACCTTTATGCACAGGATCGAACGATCCGCCGAAGATTCCGATGGTCTTGAGTCTTGAGACTTGAGTCTTGAGACTTTTGTCGCTCATGCCGGCTGTCGGTCGAGAGCATTTTCCTCTATCACGCCTTTGACTCTCGGGAACAATTTCATCGCCTCAACGATCATCCAGGCTTCCAGCGCGATGGTGGCAAGCCCGATGCCGCCGAGCAGGTAGTCCGGTTGCTCCGCCACGAGCCAGCCAGGCGCGACGAAGAGTTGATGGATCATCGCCCACAACGGCATGATGAGCATGAACACCATCGGGATGACGAGAACCCAGATCGTACGACCACGCCGCCACAGGTAAAACGTGATCACGAGAAACGACAGCCCGGCGAGCAGTTGGTTGGTCGCGCCGAAGAGCGGCCAGAGGATGAGCCCGCCCTTTCCGGCGTTAGCGATGCTCCACTCGGCTCCGCCTGGCGGCACGGCGGCCATGGCTGCGGCGATGACGACGGCAAAGATCGTTGCGCCATGCTTGTTTTGCAGCACAGCCAACGGCCCACCGCCAAGCGTGGTGGCCAACTCCTGCACGACGTAGCGTTGTAAACGGCAGGCGGTGTCGAGTGTCGTACCGGCGAACGACGCGACGAGTACGCCCATGAGCGCGACCGAAACGGCGGCGGACAACCCAAGCGCCTGCAGGAAATTCGCCGAACCGTTGACGAACGCGCCGACCTTGGCCCCGAGCGACCCGGCGGCACTCCACGAGGCATACTGCGCCTGCCAGGCAGTCTCGCCGGTGAGCAGCACCCCGTCCTTCATCAAGCCGAGGCCAAGCCCCGCACCGCACGCGAGGATGACCAGTGTCGCGAGGAAACCTTCGGTGAGCATGCTACCGTAGCCAACAAAGCGCGCGTCGGTTTCGCACCTCAGCTGTTTGCTGCTCGTGCCACTCGAGACGAGACAATGAAAGCCGCTGATCGCCCCACAGGCAATCGTGATGAAAAGGAACGGAAAAATCATCGGAGCCCCTTCGGGATGCCATTGGAACGCTGGGGCAACGAACTCCAGCGCTTGGCTGCTGTCTGCTCCACTTGGCGTGAATCCAACCAACGCGGCGGTAAACAGGCCCAGCACGATCAGCGCGAGCGCGGAGATGAGTTGTAGCGAGTTGATATAATCGCGCGGCTGCAGCAGCGTCCACACCGGCAACACCGAGGCGATATATGAATAACCGAGTAGCACGACGACCCACTGCCAAATGGGCCAAGCGGCGAGTTCGGAGTTGAAAGAGCCAAGCGCACCGCCGTCGCCGAAAACGACCGTGAGATACATGACCCCCAACGCAATAATCGACGGTGCCAACAGGCCTACGCCCTTGCGATGCAGCAACACGCCGATGGCCACGGCGATGGGAATCTGTACCATGCATGGGAAAATGGCGGCCGGGTACTGCTTGAACACGGCGGCGATCACTAGACCGAAGATAGCCAGCACAACCGTCAGTGCCATGAACAGAACTAGCAGGAACAGCAAACGAACACGCTTGTTGAGCACGCGTCCAGCGATGTCGCCGACGGTTTGGCCGTTGTTGCGCAGGCTGACGACTAACGCGCCAAAGTCGTGCACCGCGCCAATGAAAATGGAGCCGAGCACCACCCAGAGCAACGCCGGCACCCAGCCCCACATGATGGCGATCGCCGGGCCGACGATCGGGCCGGTACCTGCGATTGAAGTGAAGTGATGCCCGAAGACCACCGACTTGCTTGTCGGCACATAGTCGACACCATCCTCGAGGCGTTCACTGGGGCAGACGGCGTCAGCGGAGAGCCGAAAAATCTTGCTGCCCAGCCAACGGCCGTACGTGTGGTAGGCGACGACGAATCCGACACCGGAGAGCAGAGCAATCAATAGGGTACTCATAAGAATTCAGGGTTCGCTTGACCAAGCACCTGGCCAGCCTTCGCGCAACAGCAAACGGTAACCGCTCGCTGTTGCAAAGAAAAATCCAAGCACTGGGCCAAGCGGAAGGAGCACAAAAAAATCGGCGCACCCAAAAGGGAGCGCCGATTGAAAAAACTTAGAAAAGTTAAGCCTTCTTCTTGGTCTTGTCTTTGGCCTTCTTTTGGGGAACCACAGCTACTTTTTTGTAACCGGCCTTCTTTATGGCCTGCAGGATCTTTTTCTTCGAAGTGGTCTTGTCACAGAATGAGACCTT
>JASLKI010000223.1 GCA_030747575.1 Verrucomicrobiota bacterium
CCAGAGAAGGAGGAGGAAGAGTCAACCGATCTGGGTAAAAAAGTGGGCTTTATCGAGTTGGGCAACATGCCGGTTCGACCCGCGGTACGTGAACGCAAAAAGAAAAAAGACAAGAAACCGGCCAAAGAACCGGAGTCCAAGCGGCCGGCAACCGCTCCCGCAACCGCTCCCGCTCCCGCTCCCGGCCCGGCCAAGCCAAAATTCACGGCCCCGGCCAATGGCCCGCTGATCGCCATGAAGCCGCCGATCATCGTCCGCGATCTCGCCGACGAGATGAAGCGCAAGCCATTCCAGTTGATCGCCGACCTGATGGCGCTCAACGTCTTCGCCAACATCAATCAATCCATCGAGGAGCCGGTCGCCCGCGAAATCTGCGCCAAGCACGGTTTCCGATTCCGGCTCGAGCGCCGCGAGCGCGGCGCTGGTCTCGTCAAGACCTCCACGATGAAAAAAGTCGTGCTTGACGCCGACGACATCGAGGAGGATCTGCAACCCCGCGCCCCAGTAGTCACGATCATGGGCCACGTGGATCACGGCAAAACCACCCTGCTCGACGTCATCCGCCACTCGAACATCACCGCCGGGGAGGCCGGTGGCATCACCCAGCACATCGGCGCCTACACTATCAATGTCCCGCATCCCGAGCATCCGAAAAGGCTCGAGCAAATCACCTTCCTCGACACGCCGGGCCACGCCGCGTTCAGCGCCATGCGCGCCCGCGGCGCCAACGTCACCGACATCGTCATCCTCGTCGTCGGCGCGGACGACGGCGTCATGCCTCAGACGATGGAAGCCCTTGCACACGCGCAGGCCGCCGAGGTGCCGATCATCGTTGCCGTCAACAAGATTGACCACCCGTCCGCCAACCCGATGATGGCCCGCACGCAACTGCAGGAAAAGGGCCTCGTCTGCGAGGAGTGGGGCGGGCAAACCATTTTCGTCGATGTCTCCGCGCTGAAAAACACGAACGTCGACAAGCTGCTCGGGATGGTGTTGCTGCAGGCCGAGGTCCTCGAGCTTAAGTCCAACCCCAACCGCAAGGCCGTCGGCAACGTCATCGAATCCGGCTTGGAGGCTGGCGGGCCAACGGCCACTTTGCTCGTCCGCAAGGGCACGCTGAAGGTCGGCGACGTGATGGTCTGCGGCAACCACTTCGGAAAGGTGCGTGCGCTTGTGGATCACGAGGGCAAACGCATCAAGCAAGCCGGCCCCTCCTCTGCCGTCAAGGTGCTCGGCCTGAACGGCGTGCCCGATGCCGGCGCGGAGTTCAACATTCTTCCCAACGAAAAAGAGGCCCGCTCCGTCTGCGAGGATCGCGATACGGAGCAGCGCGACGAAGCCTTGTCACGCAAACGCAAGATGACTCTTGCAACGTTGTTCAACCGCATGGAGGCGACCTCGGAAAAGGTGCTCAAGCTCATCATCAAAGCCGACACTCAGGGCTCGGTCGAGGCCATCGTCGATTCCATAAACAAGATCGAGTCGGACCAGGTGCAGTCCGAGGTGATTCACTCCGGTGTGGGCTCCGTGAGCGAGTCCGACGCCACGCTGGCCAGCGCCTCGAACGCGGTCATCCTCGGCTTCCACGCCAAGATCGACACCGGCGTCGGCGAGGTGGCCAAGCGCGAGGGGGTCGAGATCAAGCTCTACGCCATCATTTACGAGTTGATCGACGAGGTGAAGGAGGCCATGGCCGGCCTGCTCGACCCGTTGTTGAAGGATGTCGTCACCGGCCAAGCGGAAGTGCGCAGAATTTTTGACCTCAGCAAGGGCGGAAACATCGCCGGCTGCGCCGTCACCAGCGGCAAGATTGTGCGCGGCAAGATGCGAGTCGTCCGTAAGGGCGACTTAGTGTACGAGGGCATCTCGCACACGCTCAAGCGCTTCAAAGACGAGGTCAACGAGGTGCGGACCGGCATGGAATGCGGCATCCGGCTAGACGGATTCGATGACTTTAAGGAGAGCGACATCATCGAGTGCTACATGCAGGAGAAGGTCGCCCAGAAATTGTAATCCAATCGCTCGCCAGTCATGCCCAATCTGCGCCACAAGCGTGTGCGAGAGCTTCTCAAGCGGGAACTCAACGAGATTTTCCGGCGCGAGTTCCCTGTCGAGCTTGGCCTCATCAGCGTCAGCGAGGTCGGCGTCTCGAATGATCTCCACTCCGCCACGGTTTTTGTCTCCTCCATCGGCGATGAGAAGGGCCAGCACAGGGCGTTCCGCGCCGTCCGGAAGGCCGCCGGCAAAATCCAGGGCCAGCTTGGCCAAGCGGTCGAGCTTCGCTACACGCCAAGGTTGAAGTTTGTCATGGACGACGCCCACAACCGGGGCGACCGAGTGCTCCACATTTTGGATGAGCTGAATAAGAAATCGCCCTTGGCCAACGTCGAGAATGAAGAAGACCCGTTTGAAAACGATTGACCGGATCCTCGAGATCATCGGCAAGAGCCACACCATCGCCGTCTGCAGCCACATGCGGCCGGACGGTGACTGCATTGGCTCGACGCTTGGCCTCGCGCTGGCGCTGCTCGAACAGGGCAAGGAGGTCATCTGCTGGAATCAGGATCCCGTGCCCTCCAAGCTGCGGTTTCTCGACCCGGATCAACTCATCCAGTCACCGAGGGCGATCAAGCGCCCGTTTGACTGCGTCATCTCCGTCGACGCCGCGAGCATCGAGCGCCTGGGCACCGCGCAGGAACACATCGCCAACCGCGGGACACTCATCAACATCGACCACCACACCAGTAACACCCGCTTTGGCGACGTGAACTGGATCGCCAGCAAGGAGCCCTCCAGCGGCGAGTTGGTCTATCAGCTCATCAGGGAGGCCGGCTGGAAAATCACGCCGCGAATTGCCGACTGCCTGTTCACCGCCATCTCCACCGACACCGGCTCGTTCCAGTACCCGAGCACCCTGCCCGAGACCTATTACGCCGCCGGCGACCTTGTAAAAAAAGGCGCCAACCTCGCCATCGTCTGCGATGAGGTTTACCAGTCGTACCCCCTCTCCCGCGTCAAGCTGCTGAAGCGCGTTTACAACAATTTCCGCCTCACACACGACAACCAGATTGCCTACTTTTGGCTGAAGCAGGAGGACTTCTCCCGCACCGGCGCCACCGCCAGCGACACGGAGGGATTGATCGACCACGTCCGCGCCATCGACCCGGTCGTCGTCGCCTGTGTGTTCGAGGAGCTCGAGCCGGAGCTCACGCGCATCAGTCTCCGCTCCAAGGACAAGAACATAAACGTCAGCGACATCGCCGGGCTTTTCGGCGGCGGCGGGCACCCGGCCGCGGCCGGCGCGCGTATCCCCGGCAAACTGCCGACCACCCAGCGCCGCGTCGTCGCCGCCATCCGCAAGGCGCTCGACGCACGCCCGTCATGAGCATGAAGGAGTTTAACGCGCTGGATGGCGCACTCCTCATCGACAAGCCGGCCGGCCCCACCTCGCACGACATCGTCGACACCGTCCGGCAATGTTACCGCATAAAAAAAGTCGGCCACTGCGGCACACTCGACCCCGCCGCCACCGGCCTGCTGACTCTCCTGCTCGGCAAGGCCACCAAGCTCTCCGAGAAAATGATGTCCGACGACAAGGTTTACGTCGGCTCGATGAAGCTCGGCGAGACCACCAACACCTTCGACGCCGAGGGCGACATCGATGAAACCAAACCTGTGCCCGGCCTCACCCTTGAGGCGTTGCAGGAAAAGGCCAACGACTTCCTCGGCGACCAGTTGCAACTGCCGCCGATGGTCAGCGCCATCAAGATCGACGGCACGCCACTGTACAAGCTCGCCCGCAAAGGCATCGAAGTCGAACGCAGAAAACGCTTCATTCACCTCTACAATTTCCAGATCACGGAGTACGAGCCGCCGTTTGCCTGGTTCAAGATCGCCTGTACAAAAGGCACCTACGTCCGCTCGCTCGCGCATGACCTTGGCCAGGCGCTTGGCTGTGGCGCGCATCTGGCCGGCCTGCGCCGCACCGTCTCGGGCAAATTCAAGGTCGGCGCAGCCACCCCACTCGAGGAACTCACCACCCTGTCGCCGGACGATCTGGCCAGGTGCGTCGTGCCGATGCTCCAGCTATCCGCCGCCACCGAGTCGTGAAAATCATCCATCAACCCGCCGATCTGGCCAACGGCAACCGTAAAGCCTGCCTCGCAATCGGGATGTTCGACGGCGTGCACCTTGGCCACCAGCAGGTTTTGCGGCAGGCCATCGAGGACAGCCACCGGAACGAGGGCCGCTCCGTCGCCGTGACATTCGACCGCCACCCGGCCAGCGTCATCTCGCCCGACCGCACGCCTGCCCTACTGCAAACCCGCGCCCAACGGCTGCGCGCCATCGAGTCGCTCGGTATCGACGCCGCACTGCTCATCGAGTTCGACACCGCGTTTAGCCGCAAGCCCGGCGCGGAATTCGTCCGCGAACTCGCCGACGGCTTCGGAGCGATCCACAGCATTTGTGTCGGGGCAAACTTCACCTTCGGCCACCGGCGCGACGGCAACGTCGGGTTGCTCCGCACGCTTGGCCAAGCGCTTGGGTTCCACGTGCACGGGCTGCAGTCCGTGTCGCTCGACGGACAGGCAGTCAGCAGTACCCGCATCCGCGCCGCCGTGCGCACCGGCCACCTCGACGCCGCCGGGCAGATGCTGGGCCGCACATTCGCGATCGAGGGCACCGTCGTCGAGGGCGACCGACACGGCCGCGAGCTGGGTTTCCCGACCGCCAACCTCGACACCAACGGCTTGGCTCTACCGCCCAACGGCGTCTACGCCGCGCACGCCCGGCTTGGCCAGGCGACACACCGTTCCGTGCTCAACATCGGTCTGCGCCCCACCTTGGCCAACCCCAAGCCAACCCTGCAAGTCGAGGCGCACCTGCTCGACTTCGACGCCGACCTGTACGGCCAGGCGATGGAGATCGAGCTGGTCGAGCGGTTGCGTGACGAGCAGCGGTTCGGCTCGACCGACGAATTGGCCGACCAGATTTCGCGTGACATCGAGCGCGCCCGCACCTTGTTTTAATTTTGAAAAATGCAGATACTCCGCCGCCCATGAACGCAGGGATCACAGCAATCAACGAGGAAGTCAAACGCGCCAGCGCCTTCGTGCAGCCGTTGTTGGAGGAAATGGGCAAGGTCGTTATCGGGCAGAAAATGCTCGTCGAGCGCCTGATAATAGGCCTGCTGGCCAACGGCCACGTGCTACTCGAGGGCGTGCCTGGCCTCGCCAAGACGCTCTCCATCAAGTCGCTCGCCAACTCCATGAACGCCCAGTTCGCGCGCCTGCAGTTCACGCCGGACATGCTCCCGGCCGACGTAGTCGGCACGCAGATTTACAACCCGCAATCCGGCGGCTTCACCACGCGGCAAGGCCCGGTGTTCGCCAACTTGGTTTTGGCCGACGAGATCAACCGCGCCCCGGCCAAAGTGCAGAGCGCTCTGCTCGAGGCCATGCAGGAGCGGCAGGTCACCATCGGCGACAAGACATACCCTCTGCCGGAGCCGTTCCTCGTGATGGCCACCCAAAACCCGATCGACCAGGAAGGCACCTACCCCCTGCCCGAGGCGCAAATCGACCGCTTCATGCTCAAGGTGAAAATCACCCACCCGGACCGCGACGAAGAGCGCCAGATCATCGACCTCATGGGCCTCACCAACGCCGCGCCCGAGACGAAGCAAGTCGTCACCGTCGATGACATCCTCAAGGCCCGCGAAGTCATCAACAGCATTTACACCGACGACAAGGTCAAGGACTACATCGTCGATATGGTCTGCTGCACACGCGACCCAGAGCGTTACGGCATCGACGTCGCCGACTTCATCCAACTCGGCGCCTCGCCTCGCGCCACCATTGCACTCACGCTCACGGCCAAGGCGCACGCCTTCCTGCGCGGCCGCGGCTTCGTCACACCGCAGGATGTAAAGAGCGTCGCGCTGGATGTGTTGCGCCACCGCGTGTCTGTCACCTTCGAGGCCGAGGCCGAGGAGAAAAACTCCGAGACCATTATCCAGAAAATCCTCGACGAACTACCCGTGCCATAAACGGAACCGCTGCTGTCGCCGCAGTCTCAATGTCAGGCTGCCTCAAGAACTACTCCGACAGCATCGGAGGAAATCCGCCAGGAAGAATACGGCGATAGCTAGACCCGCTCCACGCGAAAAACGCCCTCCTCGGCTGAGGAGTCAATCTGCGAGGCAGCGATCGTGAAACTGTGCTTGGCCAAGCGCTTGGCCAAGGTTTGTTCGGTGTGGCGGTAGGAGAAAAAAAGCCGCAACATACGCCCGGCGGCAAACTCAAACGACTCACCCCCAATGCTCAGTTCGACCTCCTCGGAAAATTCGAAGTCAGCGACAATCCGCAACAATTCGAAAGTTTGCTCAATACCAAATCGCAACCTCCCCTCCGTTGCCGACACTCCCAATCCAACGAGAAACGACAGCAGCCAAGCACGAGTCTCGGCGTTATCATACTGTGGCAAAACAACTTCAACGCCGCCTCTATAATCATCTCCAGGCGCGAGGTTGGCGCTGAGCAACAACTGGTCGCCCTCCAACAACAGCTCCGCCAGGCGCGGCAGGATCACGTCCGGCTCAAGGTTCGGAATCATCCCGAAGAAGGTGAACACGCGCTTGGTTTCCGGCGAAACGATTGTGTCGAGCACTTGGCCAAGGTCGGACGCATTGGCCAAGTCGCACACGAGCGGGTGAATTTGTTCGAGCGGCAACTCCTCCGCCGCTGCTTCGCGCGCCACCCGCGTCATCGCTTGGCTGACGTCGCACGGCACGTAGTCGACAATCGTGTGAATCGACTTCAGCTTGGCCAGGTAACGGGTGTCCTTTTGGCCGCCGCCGCAACCCAGACCAACAAGACAAACCGCCTCATCCGCCGCTTGGCCAAGCGACTCGTCAAATGCCCGGTCGTAAATCGACTGGACGCCGGCATCGGTCCGCGACGGCGAATGCGCCCTGTGCACCGCGAGCCACTTTTGCGTTTGACGATCGCTGTCGTACAAAAACTTGGGCGGCACCTGGCCAAGCCGAAGGCCGTCGAGCAACTGTCGCTGAACGGCATGCGGAAATTGACTATGATGAACGATCACGTTTGTCGGCGGTCATCTAAAGCGACTTTTTAATCTGCTTGAGCTGATCGAACTCGGGACGGTTTTTGTAGTAGTCGTCCAGCGGAAAACAGCCGCTGATCACTCCATTGCGCGGGCCGGTGGTGCAATCGCTGAA
>JASLKI010000224.1 GCA_030747575.1 Verrucomicrobiota bacterium
CAGGATAAGGTTAATTTCGTAAATGACCTGAAGAAGAGCGGTTACCGTGTGGCGGTGATTGGCGACGGCGTGAACGACGCTCCGGCACTGGCCGCCGGCGACATGGGCGTGGCCATGGGCGCGGCCGGTAGCGAGGTCGCCATCCAGAGCGCTACCATCGCGCTGATGAACAGTGATCTGAGGCGGCTACCGTTCCTCGTGCGCCTTTCACGCCAGACGCGCAAGGTGATCAACCAGAATTTCATGTTTGGCATTCTGTTCATCATAGTTGGCATGATCGGTGCCAGCTACGGGGTGATCAACCCGATTGTTGCGGCGGTACTGCACAACGCCGGCTCGCTGATCGTGGTGTTCAACAGCGCGCGCCTGGTTCGCCAGGGCGAGGAACTGGGGTCGTTCGAGCCGGAGCAAACACCGGCGGGTACCGATGGCACGGCAGGCATGGCGCCTCAACCTGCTTGACGGTTTTTCATGGGCAGCGCTTGGCCAAGCGCAGCGACAACACAACAATGAATTCAAATGAAACGGTCATTTCAGCGCAGGGCCTGACCAAGGTGTTCAAGGATTTCTGGGGCCGACCCAAGGCGCGCGCCGTCGAGGGCATCGACTTCGAGGTCAAACGCGGCGAGGTGTTTGGCCTGCTGGGTCCGAACGGCTCCGGCAAATCCACCACCGTTAAGATGCTGCTTGGCCTGTTGTACCCGACACGCGGCCGTATCACGGTGTTCGACCACTCGCCGCGTCACGTGCAGACCAAGGCGCGCATCGGGTATCTGCCGGAGGAATCGTACCTTTACCGATACCTGAACTCCGACGAGACGGTCGACTTTTTTGGCAGTCTCTTTCACATCGATTCTAAGGAGCGCCGCGAGCGCGCGGAGCAGTTGATCGAGATGGTCGGGCTGGACAATGCCCGGCGGCGTCACGTCGGCGAATTCTCGAAAGGCATGCAGCGTCGTATTGGTCTGGCGCAGGCGCTGATCAACGACCCCGACTTGATCGTCCTCGATGAGCCGACCTCCGGGCTCGACCCGATTGGCTGCCGTGAAATCAAGGATCTGATCCTCACGCTTGCCGATCGCGGCAAGACGGTCATCCTATCGAGCCACCTGTTGTCCGACGTGGAGGATGTCTGCGACCGGGCGATGATTTTGTACGGTGGCCGTGTGCATGCCATGGGTACCATGAGCGAGCTGCTGGCCAACCAAGACGCCACGCGTATCACCGCGCCGACCCTCTCGCGCGAGACGATGGACAAGGTGCTGGCGCTGATCCGAGACGACACCGGCTCGGATGAAGTGCGGGTGGATAACCCCAAGCAGAATCTCGAAAGTCTGTTTCTTAACATCGTTGAGCAGGCGCGGCAGAAGGAGTCCGAGACCTCCGGGGCGACTTCCGGCCATCGCGTGGCGGAGTATTTGCGCGTCGACGCGGCGGGGGATCGAGCCGACCACGTGCTCGATCACCTCACCCGAGCGACCGACGAGCCGGCGCTTGGCCAGGCGCCGGAGGTGACCAAGCCGACCGAGACAGTGGACGTCGACAAGCTGGCCGGCTTGGCCAAGGCCGAGCCAGCCCCACAAGCCGATGTCGCTCCGAAGAAGAGGGAGAACCTCGACAAGGCCAACGAGAAGCTGGGCGGCCTGCTCGGCGACTAACATCTCCACCGCAAACCAAGCGTTATGTGGCCCATTGCCAAGCAGACATTGAAAGCCGCCATCCGGTATCGCTTTGTCGTGGCGATGGCGGTTGCGCTGTTGGTCATCGTGTTCGGTATCCCACTGCTGGTAAAGAGCGACGGCACGGCCAAGGGCACGGTGCAGATTGTGCTCACCTATACGCTTGGCTCCACCACTGCGCTGCTGGGCATCGCCTCGCTCTGGATGGGGTGTGGCACGCTGGCTCGCGAGATCGAGGACAACGTGATGCAGATGGTTGCCGTGAAGCCGGTCGCCCGCTGGCGAGTGTGGCTCGGCAAGTGGCTGGGGATCATGCTGCTCAACGCCGCGCTTCTGCTGCCGACTGGCCTGGCCATTTTCTTCCTCATCAACGCCCGGGCCGACTCGGACGAACTGAACCTGGCCGAAAAGGCCAAGCTGCAAAACGAGGTGCTGGTGTCGCGTAGCAGCGTCCGCGAGCCCAAGCCGGATTTCACCCTTTCACGCCAGAGGGCATACGACTACTCGAAGCTGGTGGAACAGGGCAAGTCCGACAACCGGTACACCCCAGCGGAGCAGGCGTTGCGCATGAGTGTCACCCAACCGGAGCACGTGCTTTCGCTGCGGTCGGACTACACCCGGCTGATCGAGCAGAATGAAAATGCGCCCTCCGGCGAGTTGATGCAGCAAATCGAGGAACTCGAACATCAGGCATTGCAGGTCTCCAAAGGCAGCCGGGAGATTGTCCTGCCGGGCCAGGTGAGAAACTGGTTTTTTCAGATTGATTCGAGCAAGGTGGATCGCATTAATGAGAACCCAATTTACCTGCGGTTCAAGTTCAACGCTGGCGACGAGTACGATCCCAAGTCGCATCTTTGTAATTGGAGCGTTGGTGCTGGAACCGGTAAGCGATGGCCACCGGATCGTGAATTTGATGAAATGACGATCGGCTCAAGCGTCTTTCACGAACTCAAACTGGAATTGAAGGACGGCATTATACCGAACAAGGGCGAAAACCGTGGTTTAGTAAAAGTCAGTTTTGCCAATTTCAACGACAAGCCAATCTTATTCCTCATGGATGACGGCCCGATGATCCTTTATCACGATGGCGGCTTCGGGATGAACCTGTTTCGCGGCCTGCTCATTATCTTTTTCTGGCTGGGTCTGATCTCGGCCATCGGCCTGATGGCCTCGAGTTTTCTTTCCTTCCCCGTGGCCACTTTCATGTCACTCGGCATTTTGCTGATCTCGTCCTCGACCGGGACGCTTGAGCAGATCATCGACGAGGGCGGCATCACCGGGATCAACCACGAGACCGGCAGGAAGGATGAGTCGTCAATACTCGACGGAGTGGCCATCTTTATTGCCAGAGGCGCGGTAAAAATCACCAAGTCGATTTGGGGCTACTCGCCGGTGGACAGCCTCAGTGAAGGGCGCACGATCACGTGGGCCACGCTGTTCTGGGCCTTCTTTGCGATCATCGTGGTCATGGGCGGGCTGGTCATGGCAATCGGTGTGTATATGTTCCATCACAAGGAGTTGGCGCTCCCGAACCCCACAGCCTCGATGAACTGACACGGCATGAGACTCCACGGCAAAGCGTTCAAGTTCGTCATGGCCCTCCTGGCCTTGGCGTTCCTGTTTGCTGTCAACCTCAGCCAGAGCAGGATGAACCAGTTCCGCGCGGAAAAAAAGCTGACGCATACCGAGCAGATCGAGAATATGCCGCCGGCGCTCGCTTTCACCACAGTGGTGCTGGGCGGTTTTCGTGGGCTGATCGCCAACGTCCTCTGGGTCCGCGCCATGCAGATGCAGGAGGATGGCAAGTTTTTTGAGATGGCGCAGCTGGGCGACTGGATCACCAAGCTGCAGCCGCATGCCGATCACGTATGGCGCGTCACGGCTTGGAACATGTCATACAACATCTCGGTGAAATTCGACGGCATCGAAACGCCGCACGTGCGTTGGCACTGGGTTAAGCGCGGAATCGAGCTGATCCGTGACGGGGGGTTGAAATACAATCCGCACAGCGCCCACCTTTACCACGAGCTGGCGTGGCACTTTCAGCATAAGGTTGGCCACAATCTTGATGATGCGCACGGGTACTACAAAAGCGCGTGGTGCATGGAGATGATGCACGACCCCGGCCCCGACGGTCGCCGTGGCACCGAGGATGACGTATTCGACGGCGGCGTCATCGGCACGCGGCGTGACGGCTATCTTGATTTGCTCGATCCACAGACCGACCAGGACCGGCGACGTCTAAAGCGTCTCGTTGAAGAGTTCAAAATGACGCCTGAGAAAATGAAGGCAGTCGATGACTTGTGGGGACCACTCGAGTGGCGGCTGCCTGATGCTCACGCCATCTACTGGGCGCAGCAGGGTATCGAGGATGTCACCGGGCGGTTCGACTTGGACGCCGACGGCGTCCTCAACCTTGACGAGGAAAAAGCCGCCGGAGGCGACTTCCTCAAGCTGCGCAGGGTTATTTATCAGGCATTTCAACAGGCATACATGCAGGGTCGACTGGTCTCTGCACCGCCGAGGTTCAATTACGGTTATAATGGCGACCTGGTCGATCGCGTGAATCAAGCGTACGAGACGCAAATGCAGGCCAAGCGAGATGAGGACGCCGCCTCCAAGACCGACACTGGCCTGGCCGAGCACATGAGCACCGGTCACAAGAATTTCCTGCGCGGCGCCGTCTATTACCTATATCTGCACAATCGCATGGACGAGGCAGCCAAGTGGTACAAGTACATGGTCGACCTCTATCCCCAGTCCATCCCGGTACCCGGGCTCAGCCTTGACGAGTACTGTGTCTCCCGCGTGCAGGAGGATGCCGGCGAGACCGACCACAACCAGACCAAGGCCGTCATCGGTGGACTGCTGCTGCAGGCATTCCAGTACGCCGCGAACGGCGAGGATGACCAGTTTGTCGGTCACAAGTCGCTCGCCATAAAGTTCCACAATCGCTTCGAGAGGGAGATAGGCATCAGCACCGACCGTGTCGGCCTGCCACCATTTAAGGAGCTCGAGCGCCAAGTTCTCGAGGACCTGTTTCGACCTAACAGTCCCTATATGCACCCGGTGTTGCTGGAACAGCTTCGCCTCGTGCTCAAGCTGCCGGAGGAGTACGGCAAAAACCTCGACCCGTACATCGACCAACGTCCACCCGCCCAAGACCCCGCTCCGGAGCCGGTTCCCGAGGGTTGACCTTCCCGCTTGGTCAAGCGGCTCTCCATTTCGGAATTGGACTCGCCGGAAACGGGGGCTAGTCTCCGACTTCAACCCGGTCGCAATGCCAACGAGACTCTCCATCCTTTCGGCCCTGTTGCTTGGCCTGCAACTGTGCGCGCTTGGCCAGACGACGCAGTCGTCGTCGTCCGGTTGGTTCGCCATCCGCGTGGTGGACGCCGAGACTGGCAGGGGCGTCCCGCTGGTCGAGCTCGAGACCGTCAACCACCTGCGCTTTTACACTGACAGCAACGGCACCGTGGCGTTTCGCGAGCCGGGCCTCATGGGTCGGCAGATTTTCTTCCACGTCCGAAGCCACGGCTACGAATATCCCAAGGACAGCTTCGGCTATCGCGGTGTGCGGCTGAAAACCACGCCTGGCACCGAGGCCGTGCTGAAGCTTAATCGCCTCAACATCGCCGAGCGGTTGTACCGCGTAACCGGCGCCGGCATTTATCGCGACAGCCGCTTGCTGGGCCGGAGCGCCCCGATTGAACAGCCGCTGCTCAACGGTATGGTGTTCGGCTCAGACAGTGTGGTGACTGCGGTTTACCGTGGAAAACTCCACTGGTTTTGGGGAGATACCAATCGGCCTTCGTATCCATTGGGCAACTTCCACGTGCCATTTGCCACCTCGCTGCTTCCCGGCCAAGGCGGGCTCGATCCCGGCCTCGGCGTGAACCTCACGTACGCTGTTGGCAAAAATGGCTTTGCGAAGGAAGCCGCCAAAATGCCGGGCAAGGGGCCGACCTGGATCGACGGGCTGGTGGTATTACCGGACAAAAACCAGCGACCTCGGTTGCTGGCACAGTACGTGAAAATCAAGTCACCCCTGACGGTATACGAGCGCGGCTTGGTGCAGTTTGACGACGAGCGGCAACAGTTCGGCCACCGATCGACGTTCCCGAAAGCCGTGCCGCTCTACCCCCACGGCCATCCATTTTTGCACCGTGCCGCCGATGGCCGGGAGTACGTTTACTTTGCCGGCGGGATGCCGTTGGTGCGTGTCCGTGCGAGCCTTGCCAGCTACCTCGACCCCTCCCAGTATGAGACCTATACCTTTCTTCCGGCCGACTCTGGGAGCGATGTGCAGCGAAATCCCGACGGCAGTTTAAAATTCGAATGGTGTGGAGGTCAGCCCAAGCTAGATCTCAAGCGAGTGAACAAACTGATCGCCGAAAAGAGAATCAAAGCCGGCGAGTCGCCCGTCCACTTGATCGACATCGAAACGGGCAAACCGGTGCTGACCCAGCACGGCTCGGTTTATTGGAACGAACATCGACAACGCTGGGTCATGATTATATCGCAGTCGTTCGGCTCGTCGATGCTTGGCGAGATCTGGTTTGCCGAGGCCTCTCGCCCGGAAGGCCCCTGGTTCTACGCCCGGAAGATCGTCACCCACGATGATTACAGTTTCTACAATCCCAAGCAGCATCCCTACTTCGCCAAGGACGGCGGACGTACCCTTTTTTTTGAGGCCACCTACACGTCCACCTTCTCGGGCAACAAACACCCGACGCCACTGTACGACTACAACCAAGTCATGTATCGCCTGGAACTCGACGACCCCCGGCTGAACCTCCCGGTTCCGGTTTACGAGCGGCCGGGCGATGGCGGATCAACCTGGTCGACAGTGGGTCATGGTAATGCTGCCCCCCGCTTCTTCGCCCTGCCCAAGCCGGCCGAAGGGACGATCCCGATCGGTTGGGACGAAAAAACCGGCCGCCTCGTGGGTATGGTCAAGGCCGCCGATACCCTCTTCCACGCCGCTGCCGATCCCGCCGCGCTTGGCATGGATTATCTCCTGCCGCTCCACGAATGGACGCGCGCCAACGAAGCTCAAACGATTTACTCCCATGATGACAATCCTCCCTCCAACGGAAAATGGAAGCGGTCGGTGGAGCCTCTTTGCCATGTCTGGCCACTCCCCCGGTTGATTTCACCGTGAACACTTTACGAACAGTTTTGTTGCTTGGCCTCCTTGCAGCTTGGCCAGGCGCTTGGGCGTTGGAATGGCAGCCGGTCACTGTGCCGGGGGAGGCCGGCGGGGCTCGGCCAGTCGGCACCGGTTGGTACCGATGCTGGGTGAAGGTGCCGGACAATTGGGCGACGCTCGGCGGACGCGATCTTTGGGTCGAGTCGGTCACGCTAACAATTGACTCGAGCCACGCCGCGCACGAGGCGTTCCTCAACGGCAAACGCCTCGGTGGCGCGGGCAGCTTTCCGCCAGGGGCCAAGCCAAGCGACGGAAAGCCCAAGCGCTACAAGGTGCCGCCCGGCGGCTTGGCCAAGGGCAAGTGGAACGAACTCGCCAT
>JASLKI010000225.1 GCA_030747575.1 Verrucomicrobiota bacterium
AGCGCTGGCCTACAAGCTTGGCGAACTTAAATTGAAGGAACTCCGCGCCCGAGCCGCGGGCAAGCTCGGCGACAAGTTCGACATCCGCTCGTTCCACGACGAGATCGTTTGGAACGGTGCCTTGCCGTTGAGCATCCTCGAGCAACGCATCAACAGTTGGATCGCCGCAGAACAGGCCGAGTGACCGGCGCTTGGCCAAGTGGGGCAAGATTATCGAACAACGAATTAGAAGTCACCACTGGAAGGGGGGATTAACACGGATTTCATCGGTTTTTAGAAAAAACCTGTGCAAATCTGTTTCTCTTTTTTATCGCATTAAATATTGTTTCGATTGAGTGTTCCGTCTTCTGCATGAGAAAATTATTTTATCATACCATTCTTGTAGCGGCAGCCGTTTGCATTTCTGCCTGTAGTTCGTTGCCGTTTGGCGGGAGTTCCAGCGAAGCCAAGCTCAAGCCTTTCCTCGGTGAACCTTCGATCGAGCTTCAGCAGGTTTTCAAAAACCAACGTTTCCCCAACATCGTCGTCGCGACGGATGGCACGCTGGTCGCCACTTGGGGATCGGACGGCATTGTTGCCCGGCGCAGTGGGGACGGTGGCAAAACTTGGGGGCCGGAAATCACCATGACGAAGACAGGCATCCAAGGGGGCGGCGTGACCGTTGATGAAAACAGCGGAGACATATTTGCGTTTATTGAGGAGCGGCACCCACCTGCACCCTTGACGGTTTATCGCAGCAAAGACAGCGGCAAGACTTGGCAGGGAGAAGAAGCGGTGATTCATCCCGACAGCAATGGCCGCATGCCGTCGATGCACATGAACGACCACGGCATCACTCTGCGTCACGGCAAGTACGCTGGCCGATTGGTTCGTCCGTCGCGGCATTACGGCGCGGGCAATCGTCGGGAGGAGTGGCCGAACCATTTCACCAACGCCATTTACAGTGACGACGGTGGAAAGACATGGAACACAAGTGAGCCTTTCCCTGAAAATGGTACCGGCGAGGCCTGTGTCGCCGAGCTTTCCGATGGAACGATCTACTACAACTCCCGCATCCACTGGGACAAGCGTCCGAACAACACCCGCCGCCGCGGCGCGTACAGCAAAGACGGCGGCCAAACTTGGGGCGACTGGCACATCATCGAGGCGTTGCCGGATGGGCATCAGCATCGTTCGTATGGCTGCATGGGTGGCCTGACTCGCTTGGCTGTCAAGGGGCGCGACATTTTGGTCTTCAGCAACCTCGACACGTCGAATGCCAAGCGCGAAAAGATCACTGTGTGGGCGAGTTTTGATGCCGGCAAAACATGGCCGGTGAAGCGCCTGGTGTTTGACGGCCCAAGCGGGTACTCCTCGATGACCTCCGGTCGTCCGGGCACCGATACCGAGGGATGGGTTTACCTCCACTTCGAGGGTGGCCCGAAAGGCGGCTCCACCGTGGCCAGGTTCAATCTGGCTTGGCTGCTTGAGGGCACGTCAACTGGCGACGGTGCGGTGCCGAGGCTTTAAACAAAAACGGACGGTATCGCGCGTGTCAGTTTTCACTCTCACTCATCAGGAAAATGGCCTGGGAACGAATGAGACGATTCTATCTGCTTGGATTGCTCTACGTGGTGGTATCTCTCGATGCCCATGCCGCTTGGCTGAGTTTTGATATTCAAAATGAAGACGGCCAATCGTTGCCGTGTCGGATCCATCTGTTTGATCCCGATGGCAAACCGCAACGGGCTGCTGGCCTGCCGTTTTACACCGAGCTTGCCCAAGTGAAGCGGCATATCAGCAAGTCATCATCCCGGTTCTTCCTTGATTGGGTTAACGAAAGAATCGAGCGGGTGAAGGGCAACATCACTGATAAATCGCAACAAGCGGAAGTGCTTCGCTCCCACGAAAGCGCCCGCAAATTTTGGCAAGAAAGAGTTCGGCAATCCAACGTCGATTAGTTTTTGCTTTTAACGGAGTTTTTTAAATCCCGTGATTGAACTTAGTGGCTGTTTGTTGGAATCTTAGATTGTGTTCCCCTCGCTTTAGTGCCAGAACCCCCCCCGCGTGAAAAGAATCGGATTTATTGGGCTTGGCGACATGGGGTTGCCTATGGCGTGTAATCTACTCAAGGCGGGATTTGAGGTAACCGGGTTCGACCTACGTCCGGAGCGACTCGACCTTCTTAAAGGTGAAGGAGGGCTTGGGTCGGGATCGATTGGTGAGTTGGGCCAAAACTCGGATGTTGTTTTTGTGATGGTCATGACCGGTAAGCAGGTTGCCGAAATAATCCTTGGGGATAATGGGCTTTTAAAATCAATGCGTACGGGTTCTGTAATCATCCTGTCATCAACGATTGCCCCGGCAGATGCGCGTGAAGTTGCTGTGCCTGTGCTCAAGGGAGGGGTTCGAATGATTGACACACCGGTAAGTGGTGGGAAGTCCGGGGCTGAAAACGGGACGCTGA
>JASLKI010000226.1 GCA_030747575.1 Verrucomicrobiota bacterium
CCGCGATCGCTTGGCGGACTGGACGGAATGCTCTTCGCGCCCGCACTACACGGCAGCCTTGGTCATTACCTCGCCAACGCCGCGCCATTGATCGTGCTACTCGGCCTGCTTTTCGGCAACAGCAACTACAAGCCGTGGCGCACGCTCGGCATCGTCTGGCTGCTGGGCGGCCTGGGCACGTGGCTGATCGGCCGGCCCGACTCAAGCCACATCGGCGCGAGCATTGTTATTTTCGGGCTGGTGACGTTCCTTATTTTTGTATCAGTGTTCTTGCGAAGCTGGCGTTCGGCTGTAGTCAGCTCGGTAGTTTTGATTTTTTATGGGGGAATTTTCCTGGACGTCCTCCCGCCGCTGCTCAACAGCAGTATGAAGGAAAACGTCTCATGGGAAGGCCACCTCTCCGGCGCCATCTCCGGCGCGATAGCCGCCTGGCGTGTGCGGAAAAAGTGATAGAAGTTTTCAGTTCCAAGCGACGCACTCTTGGCCAAAGCGGAAACCCCGGAGGGGCGGCAGAGTTTCAAGCTTTAAGCCTGCTCAGCATACTACTAACTTACTCGTACTGCTTGAGCACCTCGAAGCGTTGGCTGCCTTCGCTGGTGAGGTGCACGATGACGCCTTTCTTCAAATCCTCGCCCTCCAGCGCGACCTTGAATGATGCGACCGAGTCCACCGGGGCGCTGTTGATGCGCGTCACGATGTCGCCGAGCGAGATGCCCTTCTCGGCGGCGACGCTGTCGTTTTCGATCGCGGTGACAATCACGCCCTTTTCGCCCTCAACCTCGAAGCGCTTGGCCAAGTCGGCGTTGATGTTTTGCACGGTCATGCCCAACAGCTTGGCCTTGGTGTCGGCTTCCGGCTTGCGCTCAGACTGGCGCATTCGACTAACGGCGGTTAACTCCTCGGGAAACGCGCCGGTCTCGACCTCTATTTCCCGGGTCTTGCCGTTGCGCATCAGACCAAGCGTCACGGAGTCACCGGCTTTTTTGAGCCGAAGTTCGCGCTTAAGCTCATCGGCCGATTTCACGATGTTGCCATCGACTTCGGTAATGACATCGGCCAACTCAAGGTCGGAGTTTTCTGCCGGACCGCCGGAGACAAATTGCCGAACGACCACGCCGTCCTCGACGCCGACCGCCAAGTCGCGGTAGTCAGCATCTTCACGCAGCGTGGTGATGCTCACCCCGAGCCAGGCGCGGGTCACTTTGCCGTCCTCGATCAGCATGTCAGCGACGCGTTTGACCAGGTTCACCGGAATGGCAAACCCGATGCCGGTGTTCACGCCGCGGATGAGCGTGTTGATGCCGATCACCTCGCCATAAATGTTGACCAACGGGCCGCCGCTGTTGCCGGGGTTGATGCTGGCATCGGTCTGGATGAAATCCTGGTCGAACATCATCTGATCCGAGAACACCCGCCGCCCCTTGGCGCTCACGTGGCCGACGGTGACACTGTAATCCAGCTCGTACGGCGAGCCGACCGCTATGGCGAACTCGCCGACCTTGGTCTTGTCCGAGTCACCCACCTTCGCGGCAGTCAACCCGGTGGCATCGATCTTCACGACGGCGATATCCGACTGGCGATCCACGCCGAGAACCTCGCCGTCGTACTCCTTGCCGCCCTGAAAAACGATCTGCACCTTGTCGGCATTCTCGACCACGTGGCGGTTGGTAATGATGATGCCGTCCTCGCGGTAAACCAGCCCGGAACCCTGCCCGTCGAAAACCGGCCCCCGAGGCCGCGACCGGCGTGGCGGCGTCTGTTGTTCCTCACGCTGCTGCTCCTGTTGGCGCTCGAAAAACTTACGGTACTCCTCCGGCAATTGGTCGAAAAATGGGCTGTTGTCGAACGGGTTGCCAACCCCTCCGCGTGCCCGCGGCTTGCTCGCCACGCGCACCACGACAACCGACTTGGAAACGCTCTCGGCCACCTCGACAAACGCCTGGTTTAGCTGCTGGGCCAGCTTGAGAGCCTCCGACGGCTCGGCCGCCCGGACCGGTGAATCGGCCACCATGCCGACCAGCAAACCGGCACTCAGAATCGTCACTGCTATTTTCTTTTTCATGTTTCCTGTTGGTTAACAGCCTTCGGGGCCGTCAACACTAACATCGTCAGACTTCGATTAAAATCAAACAAAAACGTTCAATAAAAGCCGCAAAAATTTAAGACACAGATTTCTCAAATGACCAAGGACTAGAACAACTAAGAGACGGAATTTTATTTCGAACCACCAAAGACACGAACAAAAAAACAGGACAGGGATGAACACAGATTGTCAGAATAAATAATAATCCTTGTCCCTCCTTGAGGACGCTCACGGCTCACCGCTTACTTTTTCGGACGCATTTGCGGTTTGTTGTCTGGATTCGCTCGACACTCCCCCAGGTTTGTGGATTACTTTGCGGAGTTTGGCCCGGCGCGCGCCGGGCTTTTGCCAGATGGACAAGGATTTGTTAGCCAAAGCCAAGTCGCTCGGGTTCTCCGACCGGCAGATTGCCCACCTCACCCAAAGCACCGAGAGCGAAGTGCGGGCCGAGCGCCATGCGCTTGGCCTCGTGCCGGGATTCAGGCTGGTAGACACCTGCGCGGCGGAGTTCGAGGCGTACACGCCGTACTACTACTCGTCCTACGACCAGGGCGATGACGAGGTGCGACCAAGCGACACGAAGAAGGTGATGATCCTCGGCGGCGGGCCAAACCGGATCGGCCAAGGCATCGAGTTCGACTACTGCTGCGTGCACGCCGCCTTCGCGTTGAAGGAGGAGGGCCTCGAATCGCTCATGGTCAACTCCAACCCGGAAACTGTCTCCACCGACTACGACACCAGCGACAAGCTTTTCTTCGAGCCGCTGACGCTCGAGGACGTACTGCACATTTATCACCGCGAAAAATGCTGGGGCGCGATCGCGCAGTTCGGCGGGCAGACCCCGCTCAACCTCGCGCTGGATCTGCAGGCCAACGGCGTCAACATCATCGGCACCTCGCCGCAGAGCATCGAGCGCGCCGAGGATCGCGAGATGTTCGCCGACATGCTACACGCGCTCGACATCCCGCAACCGCCCAACGGCCTGGCCACCAACGAGGCCGAGGCACTCGAGGCGGCGGCCAAGCTGAGCTACCCCGTTCTCGTGCGGCCGTCGTTCGTGCTCGGTGGCCGCGCGATGCAGATCGTCTACTCGGACGACGAACTGCGCTGGTACATGCGCACCGCTGTCGAGGCATCGCCGGAGCGACCAGTGTTGGTGGATAAATTTCTCGAGGACGCCATCGAGGTGGACATCGACTGCATCGCCGACGTCGGCCTTCACGACGATCCCGCCGACGCCACCGTGGTCATCGGCGGAATGCTCGAGCACGTGGAGTTCGCCGGCGTGCATTCCGGCGACGCCGCGATGGTGCTCCCGCCGCACACGCTCTCCGCCGAGCTCATGGACACCATGCGCCGTTACACCGACGCCATGGCCCGGGAGCTAAAGGTGACCGGCCTGATGAACGTGCAGTACGCCATCAAAGACGGCTGCGTGTACGTGCTCGAGGTCAACCCGCGCGCCTCGCGCACCGTGCCGTTCGTCAGCAAGGCGATCGGTCGGCCGCTGGCCAAGCTCGCCGCCAAAGTGATGACCGGCAGGACGCTTAAAGAGCTTGGCTTCACCGAGGAACTCACGTCGGACTACTGGGCGGTGAAAGAGTCGGTTTTCCCGTTCAACCGCTTTCACGGGCAGGATATTTTGCTCTCGCCGGAGATGAAATCAACTGGCGAAGTGATGGGCCTCGACACCGACCTCGGCATTGCCTACGCCAAGTCGCAAATGGCCTCCGGCAGCTCGCTGCCGCTCGAGGGGCGGGTGTTCATCAGCGTCAGCGACGCCCACAAGACGGAAGTCGCCGACTTGGCCAAGCGCTTCGCCGACCTTGGCTTCAAGCTCAGCTCCACCACCGGCACCGCCGCCGTGCTGGCCAAAGCCGGCCTCGAGGTGGAGAGCGTTCCCAAGCTGGCCGAGGGCCGCCCAAACACGCTGGATTTGCTAAAAAACAACGAGATTCAGCTCATCATCAACACCCCCTCCGGTCAAGCGCCGCGAGCCGACGAAATCAAGATTCGCACCACCGCCATCTACACCAACACCCCGATCATGACCACAATCGGCAGCGCCAAGGCTGCGGCCGAGGGCATCGCCGCGCTAAAACAAAACGGCTACGGCGTCAAGCCGCTGCAGGAATATCTGTAAAGCAGCCAAGCGCTTGGCCAAGCGGGGTTACTGGTAGATGGCCCAGGCCTGGGTGAAGCCGGCGAAGCCGTCCACTGGCGGGTCGAACGTCTCGTATGTGTCGCCGTAGTGGATGAGGTGCATCCTCGAGCGCAACCCGGCATCGAGCGTTTTCAACTGATCGTAGGTGGCATGAACCGAGCCGGGTTCGTGCAACTGGCAATCGTGAAAGATGGCGTCCACGTTGTCCATCGGCAACTGCTCGAAGAGGAGCGGGTCGAACCGCGTGTCGGCGCTGAACAACACCCGGTCGTCGATCAGCAGGCCGGTGGACCAGAATTCCGAGCCGGAGCTGTCGCCCTCGGCCGGGATGTGCACGGTGCGAAAAATAACCAGCCGGATGCCCTCGACCTCCACCTCATAAATCTCGCGCGGCGACTCAGCGGTCTGGCTGGGGAAGATGAAATCGGCCAGGTCCTCAAACTGGAACGTGCCATTCTCGCGGTGCTCGCACCCGCCGCGAAGGGTACGTTCCCAAAGGATGCTCTTGTACGGCTCAGCGAGAATGAGCCGGGGAGTTTTATTTAGGACGTAATGGTTGAACAGCAGAAGTTCCTCCAAACCGCCGATGTGGTCGGCATGGCTGTGGGTGATGTGGTAGTAGTCGAAACCGCAGACGTGGATGCCGCGGGAGGAGAGCACGCGAGGGATGTTTGTCCCGACATCCACCAGGAATGTCACTCCGTTTTTGGCGACGATCAGGCAGGTCGGGTCGTGTTGCCGGGCAAACGCAGAACCGACCCCGGGGAAACAGAGCGTCAACCCCGCCTGGCTCGCCTCGCGAATGCACCGAAGGCCATCTGTCGATCCGGCGGCAATTGTCTGGGTAACCTTCATTCCACGTGTTCAGCGATATTTTGCTGGGGAATAGGTATCCTTTTCGCTCAGTATTTTGCAACAAAAAAGGGCTTATATTGGTATTGACGCCATAAAAACCGACGAGTAGCGTTCAGCCCAACGCAGATAGGCACGACAAAAATTAGAACCAGCACTATGAAATCAAAATCAATGAAATGGCTCGGAACCCTGTTGGGTTGCCTGAGTTTGGTCACCTTGGTCAGCGTTATCGCCGGCCCGGTCAACGAAAAATGCCCGCTCAGCGGTAACGCTGTAAAAAAGGACGCCACCTATTCGGTCGGGTTCTGCTGCGGTAACTGTCAGAGCAAGTTCACCAAAAATCCGGGTGCCTCCATTCCCAAAGTCAAGGCCGCCCCGATCAACGACGCGTGCCCATTCAGCGGCGATCCCATCAAGGCCACTGCCAACTACAAGGGCGACCTCGTCGGCTTCTGCTGCAATAACTGCAAAGGCAAGTTCGAGAAGGACGCCGACAACCTCATCAAAAAGGTGAAAGTCGCCCGAAAGACGGTGAACGACAAGTGCCCGCTGAGTGGCAAAGCTATTAATCCGAAGAAAACCTACACGGTGGCCTTCTGCTGCAATAACTGCGCCGGCAAATTCAAGAAAGACCCAGCGAAGCACATCGCCAAGGTCAAGTCCACAAGGTCGGAGATTTAATCCGCTCCCGACAAAGTTTCAAAACCGCCCCGGCATCGGGGCGGTTTTTTTATTGCTTGGCCAAGTGCCTGGTCACTCAACGCGTGACGCCCCGCTCACTGGTCTCGACAAACGAGAGGAAGTGTTCCACCTCGGGAAGCTGTGGGACCTCCGCCCGTATGGCTTCGACTGCGTTGGCGCCGGTCAGGCCTTTGCGGAAATACAACCGGTGTGCTTGGCGAATGGCATCCTGTGCCTCGGCCGTTACGCCATTTCGCTCCAGCCCCACCTTGTTCACGGCGCGCGTCCGCGCCGGGTTACCATCCACCATCATGTACGGGGCCACGTCGCTCACCACCTTTGTGCAGCCGCCGAGGATCGACATTTTGCCGAGACGACAGAACTGGTGCACCGCAGCCAGGCCTCCGACGATTGCATAATCTTCGACAATCACGTGCCCGGCAAGCGTGCCGTTGTTGGACAGGATCACATGGTTCCCCAGCAGTACGTTGTGGGCGATGTGGCTGTAGGCGAGGATGTGGTTGTCTGACCCCACCACCGTCGCCTCACCGTCTCCGGTGGCGCTGTGCACTGTCACATTTTCTCGGAAGGTGTTACGGTCGCCGATGCGTGTCCATGTCGTGCCACCCTTCCATTTCAGGTCCTGAGTCTTGACGCCGATGGAGGCGAACGGGAAGAACTCGTTGCCGGTGCCGATCTCGGTGTGGCCGTCGATGACGACGTGCGAATGCAGCCGGTTTCCCTCGCCAAGCGTGACATGCCCGCCGATGACGCAGTAAGGGCCAACAACACAGTCGCCGCCGAGAGTGGCCCCGGGATGAATGACTGCGGTGGGATGAATCTCAGACATGACGTGCGCCTGGTCGGTTATGAATTACCCGC
>JASLKI010000227.1 GCA_030747575.1 Verrucomicrobiota bacterium
AAAGCGATGGCTTGGCGACGGTTACGTTGCCGATTGTCGGGGGCAACCCGCACAGTGCGCCGCTGGTGTCAGTGTTTCAGTTTGGCTACCTCAGCCCTTCGCGGGGGTACAGCAACCGAGAGCAGGCGGCGCGCGATTTGCGCGTGGTGGGCGCGGCGTCCAACGCGCCGGAACTAGGCGGTATCGACAGGGCCACTGTGTTTTTCGGCATCGCCATGGACGGGCCGTGGATCGTGCCGCAATCGTTCCTCACCAACATCGGCATCGATGTGGACATCAACCTCGACGGCGATGCCGACTACAAGTTGACCCAAGGCTCCTCCGGCGACGTGCTGGTGACCGGCGGCATCACCGAGCGCGAACTGGCCGACGATGCCTACCACACCATCATCGACTCGTTCGATTTGGAGAACCCGAAGCTGGGTGACACCCTGAATGTTTTCCCGTCGGCGGAACGGGAGACGTCGCTGCTCAACAACAGCGTGATGATCTACTCGGCCAAGGCCGCCGACCTCGGCTTGAGCAAGGGCAGCACGCAGATTCAATATCGCTTTAACAACGTCCTTGAGACCACGCGATGGATTCGGTTTGACGCCGCCCGCCCGGCGCTGCGCACCGCCAACCCGTCACTCGGGCACTCGCCGTATCACGCTGCGGATTCGCCTCTGGTGGTCACCGTTGAGCACGACGCACTGTCGGGCAACGGGTACGACAACAACACGCTGCCAAGAGTGCTTCTGTTGTTTCACCACAATGTGGCGGGCACACGTTTTGACGTCGTGAAACTGGCCCAGAAAGGGCCGGACACGGACAACGACGGCATGCTGGACAACTGGGAGAAACTTCATTTTCTTGGCCTCAGCGTTGCCGATGCTGACAGCGATTTTGACGATGACGGCTTTCCGGATGTTTCCGAGCACCATGCCGGTACTGACCCGAGAGACAGCAATTCGTCACTTCGCTTCGAGACGCCAATCGACGTGAAAAACGAGACCGTCTTGCTGCGTTGGCAAAGCGTGCCTGGCCGGCGTTATCGCGTTGAAAAAAGCAACGGCGACCCCACCGAGTGGCAGCCGATCGCCAAGGGCTTGATGGCGCGGCTCGACTCACTCGAGCACATCGACCTGCGGGTCGACAACGGCAAGCCGGTGTTTTACCGGCTCGTGGTGGAGTATGATTGATGGTCGGTTTGGACGAACAACTCGGGCGCGACCTCGGCGAAATCCGCGATGCCGGCTTGTGGCGTGAACTGCGGGAGATCGAGTCGGCGCAGTCGGCGAGTATCAAGTTCGGTGGCCGTGAGTTCATCAACTTTTCCTCCAACGACTACCTTGGCTTGGCTGGGCATCCGGCGCTTGCCCAGGCGGCGCGGGAGGCGATCGAGCAGTTTGGCATCGGCTCCGGCGCGTCGCGGCTGATCTGCGGTTCGCTCCAACCGCATCACGAACTCGAGTCGGCCTTGGCCAAGTGGCAGGGCACCGAGTCGGCGCTGGTTTTCTCAACCGGCTTTGCGGCGGCCCAAGGAGTTTTGACGTCGCTGCTTGGCCGGGGTGACGTGGTGATTCTCGACAAAAAAGCCCACGCCTCGATGATCGATGGCGCGAAACTGAGTGGCGCGACGCTTCGTTTTTTCCGGCATAACGACCTCGAGAATCTCGAGAAACTTTTACAGTGGGCTGCCGGCCGGGGAGGGCGTGTGCTGGTAGCGTCTGAGAGCGTTTTCTCGATGGACGGCGATCACGCGCCGCTGGCCGGAATCGTCGAGTTGAAGGAACGCTACGGCGCTTGGTTGATGCTCGACGAGGCGCATGCCATCGGGCTGTACGGGCCGCTTGGCCAGGGGCTGGCGGCGGCCGGCGGCCTGGGCGAGCGCATCGAGATCCGAATGGGCACGCTGGGCAAGGCAGTCGGCGCGGCCGGCGGCTTCATCTGCGGCAGTCGCCAACTCTTTGACTTACTGGTGAACAAGGCGCGCAGTTTTATTTTCTCGACCGCGCCGAGCCCGGCGGTCAGCGCCGCTGCCCGTGCCGGGGTGGAACTCATCCAGGGCGCGGAGGGGCAGTCACTGCGCGGTCAGCTTTGGCAGCGTGTGGACGAGTTGAGGCACGGCGCCGCGTCGCTTGGCTG
>JASLKI010000228.1 GCA_030747575.1 Verrucomicrobiota bacterium
CCAAGGGGACAAACTTGGCCAAGGCGCTGCGCGACATCGCCGGCCAAGCGCCGAAAAAAGCCGCGCTTGGCTGGGAGCAGTTCGCCGAGACGCTTGGCCAACTCGACGACGAGCAGGCCAAGGGACCGGGACATCTAATCCGCATGGTTGTCGCCGCCGGGTACGAGGATTATCTGCAAGACAAGTTCCCCAACTACTACGCGCGGCTTGAGGACATCGAGCAGGTCGCCGGCTTCGCCGGGCAATACGACACCACCGAAACGTTCCTCAGCGAAGTGGCGCTGCTGACAAACCTCGACACCGACACAAAACGCAAGGATAACACCGATCCGGAGCAGATTCAGTTCTCGACTATTCACCAAGCCAAGGGGCTGGAGTTCGACGTGGTGTTCGTGATGATGCTGTGCGACGGACTGTTCCCGTCGAGCCGCGCGATCGAGAGCCCCGGCGGCGAGGAGGAGGAGCGGCGACTGTTTTACGTCGCCGTCACGCGCGCAAAAACCGAGCTGTACCTGAGCTATCCGCTGCTGCGGTACATGCACGGCTCCGGCGGCGAGACGATGCAGCAGCCCTCACGCTTCCTCGACGAAATCGACAACAGCCTCGTCGAGGAATGGAACCTGCAAAGCTTCAATCCCTACGGCTGAATGCGCTGAAGACAGGGTAGAATGCTCTGGGGAGCGCACGCGCGTGCCGCATTGGGCGTCCATGGCTACCCCCCTGAGTTGCCGATGGACGATTCCGCCGAGGCGCCGGAATCCACACACGAGTCGCGTGTGCTCCCCGCTTGGCCAAGCGCTTATGGCTGACCGTTGGTTTTGCGCGGCTTTTTTTTACGGCGGCCGTTGTTGAGGTGGCGGTTGACGGCGTTCAAATACGCCTTGGCGCTGGCCTCGATGACGTCGGTGCTCGCCCCCTTGCCGGTAACGAGGTCGCCGTCGCCAAAATCCACTTTCACGCTCACCTCGCCCAGTGCATCCTTGCCCTGCGACACGGCGCGGATGGCGTAATCCTTCAGGCGGCCGTGCGTCTCGGTGAGGCGGTCGATTGCCTTGAGCGCAGCGTCCACCGGGCCGTCGCCGACGCCGGCGTCCTCAAGCACAGTCTCTTTTTTGGAGCGGCCCGTGGCGGCTTTTTTCAGGCGCACTGTGGCGGTGGGAACGGTGTGGTTGCCGCTTGTGACGTTGAGGTATTCCATCACCCACGTCTCAGGCACCTTCATCATCTGCCCATCGACCAATGCGCCGAGATCGTCGTCGTACACAAACTTTTTCTTGTCGCCAATCTCCTTGAAACGGCTGAAGACGTTGTTGACCTCGTCGTCGGTTAGCTTGAAACCAAGGTGCCGGAGGCGCATGCCCATCGCGGCGCGGCCGCTGTGCTTGGTCAACGGCAGCTCGGTCTGGCCCCAGCCGACTTCCTCCGGATCCATGATCTCGTACGTCTCGCGTTTCTTGATGATGCCATCCTGGTGAATGCCGCTGGAGTGGGCAAAGGCGTTCTCGCCGACGATCGCCTTGCTGCGCTGCACCGGCAAGCCGCTCATCCGGGCGACCAGCTTGGAGGCCTTCACGATCTGCTTCGCCGCCACGCCGCAGGTGTAACCGCTGTAAACGTCGTTGCGCGTCTTGAGCGCCATGACGATCTCCTCGAGCGCGGCGTTGCCGGCTCGTTCGCCAATGCCGTTGACGGTGCACTCGATTTGCCGCGCGCCAGCCTCGACGGCGGCAAGCGAGTTGGCCACGGCCATGCCTAGGTCGTTGTGACAATGCACGCTGATGATCGCCTTGCCAGACTGGAACTCCGACACGGAACCGTGCAGGTGCGCGATCAATTCGCCGAACTGCCTCGGCACGGCCCAGCCGACGGTGTCGGGGATGTTCACCGTCGTCGCGCCGGCATCGACGGCCGCCTGGCAGACCTCGACGAGGAAATCCGGCTCGGTACGGGAAGCATCCTCCGGCGAAAACTCGACGTCGGCGACGAGTTTGCGGGCGCGCTTCACGCCATCGACAGCGATCTTGATGATCTGGCTCTGTGCCTTGCCGAGTTTGAACTCGCGGTGCAGCTTGGACGTGGCGAGGAAGACATGGATGCGTCCCTTTTTGCCGGCCGGCGCGACTGCTTTGCCCGCCGCCTCAATGTCCCTTGGCACACAACGGGCGAGGCCGGCGATGGTCGGTCCCTTGATTTCCCGGGCGATGGTGTTGACGGCGGTAAAGTCGCCTTCGCTGATCACCGGGAAGCCGCCCTCGATCACGTCCACCTTCAGCCGGGCGAGTTGCCGCGCGACCTCGAGTTTCTCGCGCAGCGTCATCGAGGCGCCGGGGCACTGCTCGCCGTCGCGGAGGGTCGTGTCAAAAATGATGATCCGGTTTTTTTTCATATCGTTGTCTCTCTATTCGGTGGTTCAACAAAAAACCCCGTTGCCTCCTGGCAGCGGGGTTGACGAAATGCTTGAGAACAAGTTCAAACCACAGCCGCCCGACCGCTACCCAGTAGCGCCAGTCCCAGCAGCAATCGTTGTAGGCTAAAACTCGCCATCGCGCGGGAAATTAGAGGTGGCTCCTGCCCAAGTCAACCGGTTTTTCCCAAACCGTGTTGCACCCGCTACAGTACGCGTTAAATACCCGGTTTCACTCGCCACCGTCACCACCCCTGTTCCCGCCGAGCGTTATCAAGGCAGTTTCAGCAGGATTCGTCTCCAGCACAACGCTTTCCGGACCCCAACCGGACCAACCCTGCAGACCGGATGCGTCCGGGTCGCTATCAATCACTGCAACTCCAATACCGAACTTGACGTTTTTCTGGAGACTCTCCAAGCCGATTGCTTCAGGCGAAAACGACATCTCATAAGTGGTCGTGCCGGTGTGAGGATAAATCGTCTTTTGCGTGCGAAGGATCACCACGTCAAACTCGCCCTTGCCGGCAAGCTGCTTCGTATGCCCCAGCACCGAGCCTTTGACGGTCATCGCCATCGCAGTTTTATCGTATAGGGTTCCATCCCCGAGCGACGGTTCCACCAGGGCGAACAGGTACTCGCTCATGACCTCCTCCCGATTGGCATCGGTAAACAGCACCCGCACGGCATCTCCCTGATCAGCCTCCTCCTTGGTGTGATGATGCACGTCATCTTCCACAATCATGATAAGATGGATACCTTCCGGGTTCCAGCCGAGCCCGATTGAAACCGAGTGATCTGTTATACCATCCCAAATACCTTCATCATACTCTGCAAACTGAGCATAAGTCAGGTCACCAGAAAGATAGGTCCACTGGCCTCGTTGCCCTTCGGAGGCCACCTCGAAACCGGGATTGTTAATATATTCAGATTCGAAAAACTCATGAGCTTGCCCATCCAGATTTCCATCAATCCGAGGAGCCTCAAACAACTCATAGTGAGGGTCGATCCGGTTAAAAGGTGGCTCAAGGGGAATCGTGTAAGGCCGCAGGCGAAAAAACCGCCGTCCGTACCTTACGATTTTGGAGCCCTTGTAAATGAACGGGGCTCTGCCGGTGTCGAATACTTTTGCCGTCCGCCAATTGACCAGATCAAATGAGGCCTGAACTTGAAACAGGCGCGAATCGACCCTCTTTTTCTTCCTGAGAAAACCGTACCATCCGGATGTCAACGCAGTTGCCTCCAGCCGAAAACGGTCGTCCATATTGTACTCAACGATCGCCATAAAGCTCTCAAACAGGTCGGCCACGTTCATGTGGCCGAAGAACACCGCACCATCCATCGGCGACTCCTTGGCCTTGTCGCGCGCGTTGATATCTGCGCCGTAATCCAGGAGCTGCCGAGCCACCTCCACGAACCCGCCGACCGCCGCAAAGTAGAGCGGTGTGGTCTTGTCGTCGTCGCGGCGGTTGACGTTCGCGCCGTTGGCCAGCAGCAGCTTGGCAATCTCGAGGTGACCATACTCGGCGGCGTAGTGCAGAGCCGTCTTGCCCGTCCAGTCGTCCACCGTGTCGATGTTTGTGCCGTCGGCGATGTGGGCCTTGACCGTGTCGATGTCGTTTCGCCAACTGGCCGCCGCCCAGATCGGCAGCTCCGGCCCGGCTTGAGCGGAAACAATCCACCACAACGGGAGACAAAGGAAAAAACGCCTGAAAGTCCTGAACATTGGCCACGCACCGTTTAACCGGACTCGGCCCAATCGGCCAGCGAAATCGCCCAAATCGGCCGGCCTTGCACCGGCTTGGGGCTTGGCCTACGCTCCCGCCACTCGATTTTTATTCGACATGAAACGCTTGATTCAAACCTCCGCCTGCCTCTCCCTGGCTCTGGGCTGCCTCTCCTTGCCCGCACCTGGACAAGCACAGAACGACGCCCCCGCCGCGCCCGATCTTGGCCCGGTGCTCGAGCGGCTCGACCAAGTGATCGCCGGCTTGGCCAAGGTCTCCCGCGACTTGGCCAAGCTGCAAAAAGTCAGCGGCAGCAACCCCAAGGACAAGTCGCTCAAAACCGCCACAAAGCAGTTGACCGACCTGAACACCACCGTCAACTCGCTGGCCAGTCAACTCGCTGGCCAAGCCAAGGCGGCCGGAAAACAAGCCGACTCCGCGGCCGAGGCCTCCAATCTGCTCAAGCAGTTGGTCGCCCTGCAAACCGCAGCCGCGGCCCAAGCCAGGCGGCCGGCTCCGCAGCCCAAGTGGGAGTACAAATCAATTTTTGGCGACAGCCGCGTCGCGCTCGAGGAGGAGATGAACCTGTTGGGCGGGGACGGTTGGGAGTTTTTTAACATTGCCTCGTTTGGGCGTGGCACCGCGGGGTTCGCCCGCCGGCCCGTCAAGTAAACGACACCCACCCGGCCAATCGATCATTGACCCACCGCACCTGAAACCGTTCACTACCCGTTTTTCGCAACATGTCAGAATCTGCACCCCTAATTGAAGCCGAACCGGCTGCCGCCAGCAATGGCGCGGACACTCCCAGCGACAGCGACGTCGTCGTGATCGACGAGCTGCGCTCGACCTACGACCGCATGAAAGCCGAGATGGCCAAGGTCATCATCGGCCAGGACGAAGTTGTCGAGCGGCTCCTGATCTGCATCCTCTCCCGCGGCCACGCGCTGCTCATGGGCGTGCCCGGCCTGGCCAAGACGCTTATGGTCAACTCGCTTTCAAAAGTGATGTCGCTCGACTTCAACCGCATCCAGTTCACGCCCGACCTGATGCCGTCCGACATCACCGGCACCGACATTTTGCAGGAGACCGCCGAGGGCCGGCGCGAGTTCGAGTTCGTCAAGGGGCCGGTCTTCGCCAACATAATTCTCGCCGACGAAATCAACCGCACGCCGCCCAAGACGCAGTCCGCCCTGCTCGAGGCGATGCAGGAGCATCACGTCACCGTGTCCGGCCGCATCATGCCGCTGCCGGAGCCGTTCTTCGTGCTGGCCACACAAAACCCGATCGAGCAGGAGGGCACCTACTCGCTGCCGGAGGCGCAGCTTGATCGCTTCATGTTTTTTATCGAGGTCGAGTACCCGACCCTCGACGAGGAACGCCGCATCGCCCGCGAGACCACCGGCACGGCGACGCGGGAAATCACCCCCCAAGTCAGCGGCGCACAGATCATGAAATATCAAGAACTGGTCGAACGCGTGCCGGTGCCGGATCATATTTACGACCTCGCGGTGGACATCGTCCGCGCCACCCGCCCCGACTCCGGAGACGCACCGGACTTCTGCCAAAAACTGGTCTCATGGGGTGCCGGGCCGCGCGCCGTGCAGTATCTCATTCGCGGCGCCAAGGCGCGCGCGGTTTTGCAGGGCAGCTACCTCGTGCGACAGGAGGACCTCGAGGCCGTCGCCCACCCCGTCCTGCGGCATCGCATCATCACCAATTTCCAGGCGCAGGCCGAGGGAATGAGCAGCACCGTCATCGTCGATCAGCTGCTCGACCAATTCCGCGACGCCAGTGCCTGAGCCAAGCGCGCAACCGCTGATCGAGGCCGACGTCGTCGGGCGCCTCATGGGCCAGCCACTGCTCGCGCGCTTCCCGATGGAGGGCAGCGTCTCAGGGCACCACCGCAGCCCGCACAGAGGCTCCAGCGTCGAGTTCGCCGAGTACCGCAACTACGTCCCCGGCGACGACATCCGGCGGCTGGATTGGCGCGTCTTCGCACGCACCGACCGCTATTACCTCAAGGAATTCGAGGCCGAGACCAACCTGCGCTGCTACGTCGTGCTCGACTGCAGCGGCTCGATGGGATTCGCGGGCGAGCACGGCACCCGGCTCGACTACGCCAAGCGTCTCGCCGCAACGCTCAGCTACCTCATCATCAACCAGGGCGACGCCGCCGGGCTCATGCATGTCACGGAGAAAACCGCCACCGAGATCCCGCCACGCCGCAACGCCTCCCACCTGCAGGTCATCCTCGACGCGCTTGGCCAAATGCGGCCCACTGGCGGGACGCGCCTCGTCCCGATGCTGCACGAGCTGGCCGAGAAGGCTCGCCGACGCGCGCTCGTCGTCATCCTGTCCGACTGCTTTTGCGATGGCGACGAACTGCGGGACGCCCTGCAGCACCTGCGTTTTCAAAAACACGACCTTGCGCTGTTTCACCTGCTCGACCCGCTCGAGCTGGACTTCGAGTTCGACCGGCCGGTGCGGTTCGTGGACATGGAGGGCTCGCACTCGATTGTCACCGAGCCGGCCACCGTTCGCGCCGAGTACCAGTCCCAGCTCAAGCGCTTCCTCGACAAGCTGCGGGACGACTGCCACGAATTTAACGCCGACTACCGCCGCGTGACACTCAACCAACCGTACGGCCAGGTGATGGCCGACTTCCTCACCGAGCGCGCACGGCACGCCACCCGAGCATGACCTTTCTCCAGCCGCTCATCCTGTGGGGACTGCCCCTTGTGCTGCTACCGGTGATCATTCACCTGATTAACCGCATGCGGCACCGGCCGAGGCAGTGGGCGGCGATGCAGTTTCTCCTCGCCGCCACGCGCAGTTCCACCAGCCACGCCAAGCTGCGCAACCTGCTCATCATGTTGATGCGCATCCTCGCCGTGCTGGCCCTGCTGATCTTCCTCGCCCGGCCACTTGTCGGCGGCTGGATGGGCTGGGCGCTGGCAGCCGCTCCTGATGCCATCCTGCTGCTCGTCGACCGATCCGCCAGTATGGAGTTGCGCGTCACCGGTGCGGACGAGTCACGCCGCGAATACGCACTCAGGATGCTAGCCGATGCTGCCGAAGAGTTTGAACACACCAGCCACCTCGTACTGCTCGACAGCGCCACGCGGCAGGCGAGCGAGCTCCCGAACGCCGCGTCGCTGCTCGAGTGGCCCGACACGAAGCCGACCGACACCGCCGCCGACCTCCCCGCCATGCTGCAAACCGCTCTCGACTGGCTGATCGAAAACAAGGCCGGCACAGCCGAAATTTGGATCGCGTCAGACCTGCAGGCCAGCAACTGGCAGCCGGACGATCCGCGCTGGGAAACCCTCATAACGGCTTTCGACTCGCTGCCACAAAAAGTGCGTGTCCGCCTGCTCGCCACCACACAGGAGTCACCCGGCAACGCCTCAATCTCCGTCTCGCAACTCTCCCGCCAACAGAACTCCGGTAAAGGCGAAGTGCGTCTGGCCGCCGATCTCAATCGGAGCCAGTCCAACGCCGGCACCACCACGATCACCCGCACACTCAACGACGTCGCCACCGAACTCGAAGCCAGGGTCACTGGGCAGTCCACCCGCTGGCGGCATCGCTTTGCCGTGGGCGGCCAAGCGGGCGGCTGGGGTAAACTCGAGCTTCCGGCCGACGGTAACCCGCGCGACAACATCACTTACTACCGGTACAGCGACGACCACCCTCCGGCCGGCTTGGTCGTCACCGAGAGTGCGCTTGGCCCGTTGTGGCAGGCAGCGGCATCAGTCGCCGGCCAAGCGGGACGCACCCCGGCCAAGCGCTACGCGCCGGGCGATGTGACCCCGGCCGATCTGCGCGACGCCACGCTCGTCGTTTGGCAGACGCCTCTACCGAAGGGCGAAATGGCCAACGCGCTTCGCAGCTTCGCCGACGAGGGCGGCCGCGTTGTTTTCTTCCCGCCGGGCCAGCCATCGACGGCCCGTTTTGCCGGCTTGGGCTGGGGTGAAAAACAAACCAGCGGCGACGCCGGTTTTGCCGTTGGCCGCTGGGACGAGGATCAAGGGCCGTTGGCCAACACCGACGAGGGGCTGCTGTTGCCGTTGGCCAAGCTCGGTGTTCGGCAGCGGCAACAGGTTGTTGGCCAAGCGGCGGTGCTGGCGGCGTTCGACGATGCCCAGGCGCTGCTCGTCCGCCAAGCGCTTGACAAGGGGGAAGTTTATTTTTGCACCACCCTGCCCTTGCTCGCCTGGTCGGAGATGGGCGACGGCTTGGTGGTCGTGCCGATGCTGCAACGCCTGCTCGCCGCGGGGAGCCGCAGGCTGCAGCGCGACTCCGTCGCCGAGTGCGGCCAAGTCAGCGCGGGTGATTTGCAACTCGAGTGGACGTCGGCCGAGACTGATCTGCGCGGCGACGTGCAAACGCAGGCCGGTGTTTACAAAAACGGCGACCGCTGGCTGCTGGTCAACCGGCCGGCCGCCGAGGATGAGTTCGAACGCGTCGAGGACTCGGCGGTCGCCGGGTTGTTCGGCTCGCTGCCATTTCAACTGTTCCAGGCGCAGCGCGACGACACGGCGTTGCAGGGTGAAATCTGGCGGCTGTTCCTGTTCCTGATGCTACTCGCGCTGCTGGTAGAGGCGTGGCTCATCCGGCCAAGCTCAATGGCCGAAGCCGCGCCGCTCAAACCCCAACCCGCCGCCGCATGAGTCACTGGTCATTCGCAGATTCGTCGATCGTCATCCTCGCCGGGATTGGCGTGGTGGCACTGTCCGCGTGGCTTGGCTGGAGCAACTGGCAGCGCAACGGCCGACGCGGCAAAGTCGCCCTGCTCGAGGCGATGCGATTCGTGGCGGTGGCGATGCTGACGTTCACGCTGCTCCGCCCCGAGTTTGTACGGGAAATTCAGCGTACCGATCCGCCGAAGATCGTGATCCTCACCGACGCCTCGGGGAGCATGCAAACGCGTGACATCGTCAGCACCAACAACATCGTCGCACGCGGCGCCTGGATCGATTCGCAAAAGAAGCGCGCGTTTTGGACGCCGCTCGAGGAGGCCGGCTCCGAAGTGCTGTTCGGTCCATTCTCCGAGCCGCCGGACCTGGGCGCGACGAACGCACTTGGCCAAGCGCGGGAGATCGGCACCGACTTGAGCGGCGCGCTTGGCTCGGTGCTTGAGAAGAAGCAGCTCAACCTCAAGGCGGTGCTGCTGTTGAGCGATGGCGACTGGAACCTTGGCTCGTCACCGATCGGCATCGCCACGCGCTACCGCGACCAGGGCATCCCGGTTTACAGCATCGTCACCGGGCAGGACGAATCGATCCCCGACCTCGCGATGGAGGAAGTCGCCGCGCCGGCGTACGGCTTGTTCGGCGAGCAGATCGCCATCCCTTACACGGTGCAGAGTCACCTGCCGCGCGACGTCGCCACCGAGGTGCGCCTCATGCAGGGCACGGAGCAGTTGGCCGCCAAGAAAATCACCCTCCCGGCGAACAGCCGGTTCACCGACTCGATCATGTGGTACCCGCGCGAGGTCGGCGAGTTCGACCTGCGGCTGGAGTTCCCGGTGGAGCCGGACGAAGGGCTGCGTGACAACAACTCGGCTGCGTTTCACATCGCCGTGCGCGTGGTCAAGCTGACCGTGCTGGTTGTTGATTCGCAGCCGCGCTGGGAATACCGTTACCTACGAAACGCCCTCGCCCGCGATCCCGGCGTGGACCTGAGCTGCCTGTTGTTTCACCCGAACATCGGCACCGGCGGCGGGCGCGACTACCTCTCCGCCTTCCCCGGTTCCCGCGAAATGCTCTCGCGCTACGACGTGATTTTTCTTGGCGACGTCGGCGTCGGCAAGGGGCAGTTGAGCGTGAAGGACGCCGGGCTGATCAAGGGCCTCGTCGAGCAGCAGGGCAGCGGACTGGTCTTCATGCCCGGGCGTCGCGGCAATCACCTCTCACTGATGGACAGCGAGTTGAAGGAGCTGATGCCGGTCGTACTCGACGATGCCAAGCCCACCGGCATCGGCCTGCAAAACGAGTCGGCACTCACGCTCTCGAGCCGGGGACGCGGCCATCTACTCACGCGGTTTGACGCCGACGAAATGGTGAACGAGCAGATCTGGAAAATGCTCCCCGGTTTTTACTGGTCGACCGCCGTGGCCAAGAGCCGGCCCGGCAGCGAGGTGCTCGCCGTGCACTCGGAGTTGCGAAACCAATGGGGGCGCATCCCGCTGCTGGCTATCCGCAGCGCCGGCCGCGGCAAGGTGTTGTTCATGGGCACCGACAGCGCGTGGCGTTGGCGGCGCGGCGTCGAGGACAAGTTCCACTACCGGTTCTGGAGTCAGGTCGCCCGCTGGATGGCGCACAAGCGGCACCTCGCCGAGAAAGAAGGCATCCGGCTGAGCTTCACGCCAGAGACACCCAAGGTAGGCGACACTGTTTTCCTGCAGGCGACCGTGCTCGACGAGGCCGGGTTCCCGCTGGAGAACGGCGAGGTCAACGGCGCGATCGTCTCGCCCACCGGACGCGGCGAGCAACTCGAGTTGATCGAAGTCGAGGGTGGCTGGGGTGTCTACAGCGCGGAGTTTTCGCCGCAGGAAGGCGGGCCATTCGAGATCGCCATCGACGCCCCCGAGCAGGATCGCGAGTTGAAAACCAAGCTGACCGTGTCGCTGCCCAAGCGCGAAAAACTGGGCCGCCCGGTGAACCGCCCGATCCTCGGCGAGATCGCCACAATCACCCTCGGCGAGAGCGCCGGCACCGACCACCTCGACGAGATCATCAAGAAAATCTCCATCCTCCCCGAGCCCAGGCCGGCCGAGATCCGCACGCGCCTCTGGAGCAACCCGTGGTGGGGCGGCGCCATCCTCCTGCTACTCGTCGTGTACTGGACCGGCCGAAAACTCGCCGGCTTGGTTTAGGTTTGGGGAGCGCACGCGCCCTCGCGTGCGGATTCCGGCGTCCCACCGGAATTATTTTGAGCGGCAACAAACGAAGCCTTGGGCGGGGTGTTCAAATCGTCCTCCTACTTCCTCCCTCGTACTCGGTCGGTATTCGATGACGAGCTACGAAGGACGGGGAAGAAAAGGGGGCGGTTAGCCCTCCGTGTCCTCGTCGCCGGCGTCTTCGTCGCCGGCGTCTTCGCTGATGACGGGAGCGATGGCTTGGAGCTGGTCTTTGCCGTGGAGGTTGATGAGCTTGACGCCCTGCGCGTTGCGGCCGGTCATCCGGATGTGATCGACACCGGTGCGCACCATCTGGCCGCCGACGGTGATGAGCATGATCTCGTCGTTCGATTTCACGGCCAACGCGCCGCAGACCTCGCCTGTCTTGGCTGTGGTCTTCATGGTGATGATGCCCTTGCCGCCGCGCGACTGGGTGCGGTACTCGTCGAACTCGGTTCGCTTACCGATGCCGTTCTCGCCGGCGACGAGCAGTGTGGCGTCCCTAGCCACAATGGCCGCAGCGACAAGGCGATCCTTCTTGCCGAGCCGAATGCCTCGCACGCCGGCAGCAGTGCGGCCCATCGAGCGGACGTTCTCCTCGTTGAACCGAATGCTCTTGCCGTCGCTGGTGATCAGCACGACCTCGTCGTGGCCGGTGGTCAGCTTGACCGTGATGAGGCGGTCGCCCTCGTTGATGCCGATGGCGTTGATGCCGGTGCGGCGAACGTTGGCGTAGGCGCCCAGCGCAGTCTTTTTAACCGTGCCGCTTTCGGTCGCGAAGAAGAGAAAGTTCTCCTGCTGCCACGTGAAGTTTTCCTTGTCCGGCCCCAAGTGGGACTCGACACGGATGAGCGCAGCGATTTTCTCGCCGGACTGCAGCTCAAGCATGTTGGCGATGTTTCGCCCCTTGGCCGAGCGGCCCATGTCTGGAATCTCGTGCACGCGCCGGACGTACACACGGCCGGTGGTGGTGAAAAACATGAGGTAGTCGTGCGTGCTAGCGGTGAAGAGGTGCTCGATGAAGTCCTCAGCCTCGCCCTGCACGACGGAGTCTTTGCGGGTACCCATGCCGATGACGCCCTTACCGCCTCGGCGCTGGGCGCGGTACGAGCTGACGTTGGTGCGCTTGACGAGGCCGTTGTGGGTGAGGGTAATGATGACGCCCTCGTTGGCGATGAGGTCCTCAATCGCCATGTCGCCCTCGTCGGGGACGATGTCGGTGCGGCGCGGCGTGGCGTACTTTTCTTTAATCTCTATGATGCCTTCTTTGATGATGGTCAGCACGCGATCTTCGCGGGCGATGATGTCCATCAAATCCTCGATCTTGATGAGCAATTCGTCGTACTCGCCCTTGATTTTGTCCTGCTCAAGACCGGTCAACTGGTACAAACGCAGGTCGAGAATGGAGTTCACCTGCACCTCGCTGAGCAGATAAAAACCGCCCTTAATGCGCTCTTCATTGCGGATTTTTATACCCCATTTCTTAAGCACTTTTTCCGGGAACTCGAATGCCAGCAGCTTGATCCGGGCTTCCTCGCGGTTGTTCGATTTGCGGATGATACGTATGAACTCGTCGAGGTTGGCTAAGGCGCATAGGTAGCCCTCGAGCGTCTCGGCCCGGACCTCGGCCTTGGCCAAGTCGAAGCGCGTGCGGCGCAGGATGACTTCGCGGCGATGCTCAATGTAGGCATTGATCATCTCTTTGAGGTTCATCGTCTTAGGCCGACCGTGGTCGATCGCCAGCGAGTTGACGCTGAACGACGTGGCCAACTGCGTGAATTTGTACAGCTTGTTGATGACCACCTTGGGCACGGCGTCGCGCTTTAGCTCAACGACGACTCGCGTGTTTTCGTCCGACTCATCGCGCACGGCGGAGATGTCAGTGATCGTTTTTTCATTGGCCAACGATGCGATCTTTTGGACCAGCGTGGCGCGATTGACCATGTACGGAATCTGCGTGATGACAATCTGCTCGCGGTTGCCTTTCATCTGCTCGACGCCGACGCGACCGCGCTGCTTTACGCTGCCCCGGCCAGTCTTGAAATAGTCGCGAATCGGGTCCAGTCCAACGGCGAGACAGCCGGTCGGGAAGTCCGGCCCCTTGATGTATTCCATCAGCCCTTCGATGCTGATGTCCGGGTCGTCGATCTGCGCGCAGATGCCATCAACAATTTCACCGAGATTGTGCGGTGCGATACTTGTCGCCATGCCAACGGCAATGCCGGTGCCGCCGTTGACGAGTAGATTCGGGAACGCCGCCGGGAACACGGTCGGCTCCTCGCGGGTCTCGTCGTAGTTGGGCATCCAATCGACCGTGTCCTTGTCCATGTCGATCATGAGCGCGTGGCCAAGGTGCGTAAGGCGCGCCTCGGTGTAACGCATGGCGGCCGGCGGGTCGCCCTCGACGGAGCCGAAGTTCCCCTGCCCGTCCACGAGTGTGCCGCGCATCGACCACGGCTGTGCCATGTTGACCAGTGTCGGGTAAATCGTCGCCTCGCCGTGCGGGTGATAGTTGCCGCTCGTGTCGCCGCAGATCTTGGCGCACTTGCGGTAATGCCGACCGGGCGAGAGGTTCAGGTCGTGCATCGCTAGCAGGATGCGGCGCTGCGACGGCTTGAGCCCGTCACGCGCATCCGGGAGCGCGCGCGAAATAATCACCGACATCGAGTAGTCGAGGAACGAGTTTTTGATCTCGTCCGCGACGTTGATGGTCTTGATTTCTTCGCTGGCTGCGAACAGCGGCGTGTTGCTTGCCGGGAGTGAATCTTTGTCCTTGGAATCTGCCATGGGTCTCTAAAAAATTTCTGCGTGTTGCTTCGAAGTCAGACGTCGAGGTTGCGGACGTTGAGCGCGTTTTCCTGAATGAAATGCCGTCGAGGCTCGACCTCCTCGCCCATGAGCCGGGTGAACATCTCGTCCGCCTCGACGGCGTCCGTCTCCTCCACACGCAACAACTTGCGCGTCTCCGGCGACATGGTCGTCTCGAAAAGCTCCTTCGGGTTCATTTCGCCCAAGCCCTTAAAACGCTGAATCTGCAAGCCCTTCCGGCCGACGTCCACGACGGCATCGAGGATTTCCGCGATCGAAAACAACCGGCGCGCCGTGGCGTTGTCGCCCTCGCCCTGGATGATCTCGAACAACGGCTCGTCCTGCGCCGAGTAATGATCGACGCTCAGACCTTTTCGGTTGAGCTTGGCCAAAATCTCCTCAATCGCCGTGTGCTCATGCAACTCCACGTGGCGTGCGCGGCGATGCGGCCCTTCTTTTTTCTTCGGCTTGCGGTCGAGCTTGGCCAACTCGGCATCTTCCTCCGTGGCCTCTACCTCCGCTTGGCCAAGCGACTCGTCCTCCTCTTCCTCCTCTTCGCCGAACAGGCCAAGGTCGGTGTTCGCTTGGCCGAACTTGGCCAAAGTGTCCTCGCTTTGAAAATAATGCACCGTCTCTTTGTTGCCTTCCCAAACCCGAACCAAGTGGCTTGGGAGCAATTTCTTTTTTGGGTCACGCTGCTCGAGGTATTCGGTGAAGTCGCCGCCGTGCCGCCGAATCGCCCGAGCAAACTTGTTGAGCAACTGCAGCAACTCAAGAATCTCGCCGAGCTGTTTCTTCGCCACTTCTTTGCCGCTCTCGAGGCTGCGAAGCCGCACATCATCCGAGCCAAGGCCGAGCAGCATCTTCGTCATCTGCGCATCGTCGTCGATGTACTCGACCCGCTTTTTGCGCGTCACTTTGTAGAGCGGCGGCTGGGCGATGTACACGAAACCTTGTTTAATCAGTTGCGGCATTTGCCGGTACAAAAACGTCAGCAATAGTGTGCGGATGTGCGAGCCGTCCACGTCGGCATCCGTCATGATGATGATTTTGTGGTAGCGCAACTTCTCAATGTTGAACGCCCCCTCGCCCTCGCCGGTGCCGATGCCGGTGCCGACCGCCGTAATCATTGTGCGGATCTCAGTGTTTTGCAGCACCTTGTCGAGGCGCGCTTTTTCCACATTAATCAGCTTACCTCGAATCGGCAAAATCGCCTGAAACTTCCGGTCGCGCCCCTGCTTGGCCGAGCCACCGGCGGAGTCGCCCTCCACAATGTACAACTCGGTGTTGGCCGGATCGCGGTCGGAGCAATCGGCCAATTTGCCCGGCAAACCGCCGCCGGTCATCGCCGTTTTGCGGACGGTGTCGCGGGCTTTGCGGGCCGCCTCGCGGGCACGGGCTGCGGTCAAACACTTATCGACGATTTTTTTACCAAGCGCCGGGTTGGTGTCGAAATAGCCCATCAACCCTTCGTAAACGATCGACGACACGATGCCCTCCACTTCGCCGTTCACCAGCTTGACCTTGGTCTGCGACTCGAAGCGGGGGTTCGGCAGCTTGACGCTCAGGATGCAGATCAACCCCTCGCGCACGTCGTCGCCAGAGAAACTCGGATCCTTTTCCTTCAACAGCTTGTTCGCCTTGGCGTACTGGTTGATCGCGCGGGTGAGAGCCGTGCGGAAACCGGTCAGGTGCGTGCCCCCGTCGGAGTTGGCGATCGAGTTGGCGAAGCACAGTATCTGATCGTTGTAGCTCGAGTTGTACTGCATCACACAATCAACGATGACTTCGTCCTTGGTCGAGTGAAACGCGATCGGCTTGGCGTGGATGACCTGCTTGTTCTCGCCGATCTGCTTGACGAACTGCACGATGCCCTCCTTGTAATAGAATGTCTCCGTTTTGCCATCCTCACGCTCGTCAGCCAGCACAATCGTGACTCCTGGATTCAGGAACGCCAACTCGCGCAGCCGATGGTGCAAAATCTCCGCCTTGTACTCGGTCGTGATTGTGAAAATTTCCGGGTCCGGCAGGAACGTGATCTTCGTGCCGGTCTTCTTCGCCTTGCCGATGACATGAAGTTTCTTGATGGTCTTGCCCTGAGCAAACTCGATGTAGTGCACCTCACCGTCGCGATAGATCTCCGCCTTGAACCAGATCGAGAGCGCGTTCACGCACTTAGCGCCAACCCCATGCAACCCGCCGGAGTACTTGTACGCCCCCTGGCCGAACTTGCCGCCCGCGTGCAAGTTGGTGAGCACCAACTCCACCGCCGGCATCTTAAATTTCTTGTGCGTGTCGACCGGGATGCCGCGGCCATCGTCCTCCACCGACACAGAGCCGTCCACGTGGATCGCAACCTTTATCTTGTTACAATAGCCGGCCAGATGCTCATCGATCGAGTTGTCGAGCACCTCGTAAACACAGTGATGAAGTCCGTTTTCGTCAGGGTCGCCGATGTACATCCCCGGCCGCTTCCGCACGGCCTCCAGACCCTCGAGTTTATCAATTTTGGATGCGTCGTACCGGTCGGTACTAGCTGTTGTTTTAGGCACTTTTTTCTATATAACGGGATTCAAAACTGGGTCGGAGGGTTGCCGAGATTAAGATCAGTAACGGTCCTCCCCGTAAACGAGAATTTATACCAAAAAACACTCCCACTTTACAACCCTTAAATCCATTATTCTAAAACAATTAAAATGCAATATATTGTGGTTTAACTCTTTCAAAAAACACTATATATTGTGTTTCCTGTGGTTTTTCGCTCAAGCCAAGCCCAGCGCTTGGTTAAACAACGCAAAAAAGCCTATTTCTGCGGGTTTTTCGTCAAACAGGAAGCCGGTAAACGCCGCTTGGCCAAAGCTTTCAGCGAGGAAACTTTATTCGCAGATTTACGGAGGTGAACAATCAAAAACCCATCTGGGCCAATCTCCCTCATCTGCGGATGAAAAAGATTTAAACGAATTTCCCGGCCAAGCGGGGAGGGTTACTTGGACTTGGAGAGGACGATAAACCAAGCAGAGTCGCTGCCAGCATTGCCAGCGAGGACCATGTAGCTTCCGGGCCTCAGGCTCTGGGTTTTTTGAACCAGCATCTTGCCCTTGCTGTACAGGCTGACGGCAATCTTGTCGTTCTTCCTGTTGGTCACTTTGATGGAGGCGGTCTTGCTCAAATTGGCGGACTTGGTGGTCGCATCGGCAATATTCAGCTGTTTTGAATTCAGTTGATAGTAGTGCATCCACTTGAACACCCTGGCCAATTTTTTCTTGAGGGCGGCCGGAACCCTCATTTTGCCTTTTTGTTCCTTGCTGGTGCCGTGTACCAGGCGGGCCTGCACGGTGATCGGATCGGCCTGGGCCGCGACAAAGCCGCCGCTGACAAGCAGCAGCAAGGCCACCAAGATTGTGAATCGGTTCATCGGCGGTTGTTGGGCAGTACACACATCTCAGGAACGGGTTTATAGAAGGGTGAGCAGCTCTAATCAAGCCATCGTTGGAGGCTGTCCTGCTGGAGATCGATCGAGTGGTCGAGCCAAACAACGCTCATAGCGTCGTCCCCGGTGTTGAAGGTCATCACGTCGATTTCGTCTTCGGACAACTCGATTTCATGGTCGCTGCCCAGCAGAATATCGAGGTCTGGTATCGTGGTTTGCTGCAGGGACAGCACCAGCACGAGACATGCAATGCCTGCAAGCGGCAACACCCAACGTAGTAGCCAGTTCGCACCCGATGCCGGCCTAGCCATGTGTTTGGCTTGCCGTTCTTCACGCTCGATGGCCTTT
>JASLKI010000229.1 GCA_030747575.1 Verrucomicrobiota bacterium
CCGCCGTCGGACAGGCGCAGCCAACCGCCCTTGGGCAGTGCGATCGTTTCGGTTTGCGCTTGGCCAAGCGTGACGATGCCGATGCCGGTCTCGGGCGGCGTCATCTCTTTCAATTGCTCGGTGGCCTTGGTCAAACCACCCACTTGGCCAAGTGTGAGGAACAGCAGGATGATCACCCCGACGCCCATGACGATGCCTTGCATCACGTCGGTCCACACCACCGCGCGGAAGCCGCCAAACGCCGTGTACACGATCACCGAAAACGCGAACACCAGCAGGCACAGCACGTAGTCCGGCTCCGTGTTGCCGATCCACGGCAGTCCGTCGATCGCGCCGCCGATGGCGTTGACGGCCGATTGATAAATGGCCACGTCCTGCAGCAGGGTGGTCATGATTTTGCTGCCGGCCTTGAACTGGGCGAGAAGATAGAAAAACATAAAAAAGAGCACCAGCAGCGTGGCTATCATCCCGACCGACTCGGAGCGGAAACGCGCCTTGATGAGGTCGGGAATCGTCACTGCGCCGGACTGGCGGGCGAGCCGGTTCACGCGCTTGCCGAGCAGCCCCATGCCGACGAGCGGCACCAGCATGTAGCTGGCGATCCACAGCGCCAGCACCCAGCCGTGTGTGTAAACCAGCGACGGGAATCCCATGAAACTGCCGCCGGACGAGCTGGTTGCCGCGAAGGTCAGCGCGAACGCCCATAGCCCAAGGCTGCGGCCGCCGAGGAAATATTCGCCGACAAACTCTTTTTTTCGCCGCACCCGGCTCGAAAGCCAAGCGAGGAAAAAGACGCCGAGCAGATAAATCGCAAAAGTGATGAGGGCCGAGTTGGCAGTAGTCTCGTTCACGGCGATTCCTCCTCGTCCTCGTCATTCTTTAGGGCACGCAGGCAGAACCAAAACGTGAAGGCGTTCGCGGTCATCCACGGTGCCACGACGCCCCAAAACACCCAGCCCGGAAAGCCCAACACGGTGGACATCTCCTCCGGTGCGAGGTCGTAGCCGTTGGCCGCGCTGTAGCCGATCACCCACACCGCGCACCCCAGCCAAGCCAGCAGGATAAGCCACAACTCGCGCCGGCTTTGGCACAAGCTGCGTTTCTCGGCGCTGGAGGATTCACTCATCGGTTTTCAGGATTCATCCGAGATGCGCTTGGCCAAGCGGGGTTGGTGTTTCGCGACCGCTGCGGGGAGAGGGAGAGTGCTCCATATCTATTTGGTTGTGCCGCATGCCATTTAATCGTTGAGTTAAAAAGTGATCTTGCGGGCGCGGGCGGTGACTTGCCATTGGTCGGTGAGTTTTCCGCCTCGGATCACGTGCGCCCGGTCGTACAGCGCGACGGTCGGGCAGATATGCCGCGGGATGCCGTAGAGGCAGTCGCCGACATTGAATCGCCGCGCCTCCGCCGTGCTGAGCGTGAGGTGCTCCTCGCTGTGCACGACCGGTTCGGCGTTGTCGAGGCCTTTGAATTGGACGCGCGGATGCGGGTTCTCCGCCGCGACCGCCTTGTGGCCGAGATCGAGCGTGATGCAGTCGCTGCCCGGTTTGCTGATGACGCGAGTGAGCAGCACGGCGGCGTTTTGGTATTCGAGATCGGGGAACGCGTCGCGATAGCCGAAGTCCCACAGCAGCGTCGTACCGGGGCTGCACTCGTGGTCGGTGTCTTGCGCGTGAAACGGGAATGTCGGCGTGCCACCGCCGACCACGCCCGGCACCGACAGCCCGTCGACCTCGAGGCCGGTGCGGAACTGGCGCACCTGGTCCATCATCGTCTGCCACTTGGCCAGGCGCTTGGCCGGGTCGCCCTCGTGCAGGTGTCCGTCGTAAAGATGCAGCCCCGCCGGCTCGACACCGGGCAACTGGCCAATGAGCTTGTACAGCGTCGCCGCCGCTTGGCCGGGCGCGATGCCGGTGCGGCCCATGCCGACATCGAGGTCGAGCCAGACGGGAAGGGTGACGCCGGCGGCTTGGGCAGCTTGGGCAAGGTTGCCGACCGCCTCGGCGTCGTCGGCGATGGTTGAAAAACGGACGTCGCGAAACCAGCCGCCCAGGCCAAGCAGACGGTCGATGTTGGGGCCGGCCGGCTGGTTGGCCAGCAGCACGTCTTTTGCGCCCGCTTCGCCAAGCATCTCCGCCTCGGCGATGGTGGCGCACTTGAACTTGCTGATGCCGGCCTTGAGTTGCAACTGCACGATCTCGGCCATCTTGTGCGTCTTGACGTGGGGTCGCAGCCGCTCTGCCTGGCCAAGTGCGGCGATCATGCGGCGGATGTTTTCGCCGATGCGCTCAGGGTAAACGAGAAGGGCGGGCGAGGGTATCTCGTCCGGGTTGGCGAGCGTGTGCCAGTCTTCCGCCATGCGGATTTAGTCGATCTCGAAGATGGCCTCGATCTCGGTGGAGATGTTGCCGGGCAATGAGCCCATGCCGACCGCGCTGCGTGCGCCGACGCCGTTTTCCTCGCCCCAAACCTGCGCGAACAATTCGCTACAGCCATTGATGACCTTCGGGTGGTCGGGGAAGTCGGGCGTGCAGTTGACCATGCCGAGCACCTTGATGACGCGCTGGACGCGGTCGAGGCTGACGAGATTGGCCCGGAGCGTGGCGAGCATCGTGAGGCCGACCTGCCGGGCGGACTTGTACCCGGCGTCCAGGTTGAGGTCGTCGCCGACGCGGCCGGTCATCAGTGTGCCGTCGGACTGCACCGGTCCGTGGCCGGAGAGGTAGGCGAGATTGCCGGTGATGACGATCGGTTTGTAAACGCCCATCGGCGCCGGGGCGGGCGGGAGTTCAAGCCCGAGTTCCACTATTTTTGCGTCTGCGCTCATGATTTTTTTTGCCGGTGTCGCTCCTTCGGGGCTTCGGCTTGGCTAGGTGTTGCGGACGGCTGGGGACAGCCATCCCTATCCATGCGTGAGGATCAGGCCTTCTTTTTGACGCTGATTCTTTTGAGTTGGTCGCGGAGCTTGGCGGCGCTCTCGTAATCTTCCTGATCGATTGCTGAGCCCAGTTTGTGCTCGAGTTTCTCGCGCTTGGTCATCGGCTTTTTCTCGGCGGCCTCTTTCTCGACATCCTTGAGCCATTCGCCAAGGGAGTGAACCTCCATGCCGTTGTCGACCAGTTCCTCGCGGCCCATCTCGGTGTAGAACAGGTTCAGCTCCTCGATCGCAGCGATGATTTCCGCGATGGCGGCATCGTAGTTCCCATCGGCGAGAAGCTCTGTCCCGACGGCACGAACCTGCATCATGATCGTCTGCGGGCGGAACTGCTGGAAGCTCTGGCCGATATCATCCTGCGCGGCGAAGTCCTGCACGAAGTCGAGCAACTCAAGGATGTGCTCGGTGTCGCGCTCGACGGCCTCGAAGTCCTCAAGCTCGAAATTGCAAATGCTGCGGTGATGATACTGGATGGCCTCCTGCTGGAGCTTGGCGCACTCGTCGGGGTTGATGGTGAAGGTGTCGTCCTTGCCGCTGTGTTTTTTGCGAAACTCCTCAAGGCGGTTCACAAAGTGGTCAAGCAGGGTGGGGTGTCCGAACGGCCGCTTGCCGTCGGGGCGATACTGCGCGTTCATCTGTAGCAAACCGAGGTCGATTCGCAACTGCAGCTTGTCCGCACCATCCTCGCCCTTGACCCGGCGTGCGTCCACGCGGCCAAGGCGGTAGTCCCAGTTTTGGAGGACTTTTGTGATGTCGTCAATCATCCGGGCGGTAGTGTGCCTAAAACCGGCGCAAAGTCAATGCCAGCCGATCACTTGGCCCGAACCGAGACCGCCAGCGAGCCACGCTCGGTGGCGAGCACTGTGCCGGGCTGGATGCCGTTTTTGGCGAACCAGCCCTGGTTGACCTCGAGTGCGTACTGCACGCGGGCCGAGCGCGACTCGACCGGCTGGGTGTTGCCGGGGTGCAGGTCGTAAATCTCGATCACGCGGCTGGCGCGGTCGATGTAGGCGATCGACAGCGGCACGGTGGTATTTTTCATCCAAAAACCGGTCTGATGCGGGCGTGGGAAAACGAAGAGCATGCCCTCGTTCTTCGGCATCGTCGTGCGGTGCATCATGCCGGCCTGGCGCTCAAGGTTTTCGTCGGCGATCTCGACGGTCAACTCGGCCGCGCCGAGGTAGAGCTTGATCGTCTCGAGCCGGGGCTGTGCCGGGTCGGTCACGGGGTTGGCGGGCGGAGCAGGCGTTGGGGCACTCGGGGGCATGGCGGTTTTTTCCTTCTCGCAACTGGTGGCCAACAGCAGGGCGGCGAGCCCAAGCACTTGGCCAAGTTTGTTTGTGTGTTTCATTCTTTGGGAGTCAATTGCAGCCGGTAATATGAGGCCGGTTGGTTCAGTTGAGCGGAGGGAAGGGCCAACTCCATTTCGGCAGCGGCCTCACCCTCGAGTTTTTTCGCCTGGCCAAGCGCCTCGTACGGGCCGGATGCCTTCCCGGCGGCTATGACTTGATAAGTGGCACCCGGGACGGCGTGCCAGTGGAGGCGGATGCCGTCGTCGGTCGTTTCAACCTGTAGCGCGAAATAGGAGTCGCCGTCGAGCGGGTCGGTGCCGGCGGCGAGTTCGTCGGCAATGCTGACGCCGTCGCCGTCGGGGTCGAGGGCCAACGCCGCGTCGCCGTCGTGCTGGAGCGGGTCAAGGCCGCGAGCGACTTCCCAGCCGTCCGGCAACAGATCGCCGTCGGTGTCGCGCTTGTCCGGATTGGTGCCGAGTTCCATTTCGCGGGCGGTGAGCAGCCCGTCGTTATCGGGATCGGTGTTAATGGCCAGACGCACTTTCAGCCCCTCGAGTTGGTAAGTATCAAGTTGGAAAACGAGGTCTTTCCCGGACGTCAAGCCGTTGCCGAGGTGGGTCGTGTCGAGTTGCCGGAATTGGTTGCCGTAAACGCCCTTGGTGCCGACGACCGCCCCGATCGTGATCTCGTCGCCCGGTTGCAGGCCGCCCAGCGCGGTGTACGGGATGGCGACCTCTATGAAGCCGGCATCGACTTCCTGCGGCTGGCTGAACTGTTGAGGTGAACGGTTGAACTGCTGGAAACGCGCGCCGGCCAAGTCGGTGAACGTCTGGTCGAGGTGAAACACGCCTTGGCCAAGCGGGAAGGGCACGAAGGTGAAATCCTCCGGTTTTTCGCCGGTGCTAACCCTGATGGTGAAGTCGGGCCGGCCAAAGTGCCTGGACTGTTTGTCGGCGCGCTCGTCGCCGAGGATCGCCGCCACGCTTGGCTTGAAGTTGGTGAAGGTGAGGTTTTGCAGATAGTCGAGCCCGTCAGCGCCTTCGCCGCTGAATTCCACCTTGCCGTTGCCGAGCCCCGCTAGGTTGGCGACGCCGTCCTGCCTAGGTGATTCGATGAACAGGAAGATGTTTTGGCTGGGCCCAATCATCGCCTGCTCGAAGCCGATATACAGGTGGGTGGGGTCGTTGTTGACGCGCACCTGGCCGAGGTTGGCTCTTTCGCCGCTGACGCTGGGGATCGGTTCGCCAATCAGGTCGAACGCCTGCCCGTGAATATTTTTGCCCTCATCTTTTACTTGGGATGATTCGATCTGTGGTGAATGCCAAGCTGAGTCCCACCAGTCGCGCTCAGGTGTTTTTTTGTTTATCACAAGCCAGTCCAATACCTTGCCGTCAGGGTCTAGGCCATCGAGCTTGAGTTGGTCGCCGTCGATGTTGATACGCGCTACGAAGTTATTTCCGCTTCCCCAAAACTGTGAAGTTCCAGGAAAGAATCTGTAAAAGGGATATGTGCTAGAACTCGAACCGCAGACGACCGAGATCATGCCGTTAATTGGGTTGAATTTCTCAAACGAGTGGGAGTGCCCCGCCAGCATCAGGTCCACCCCGTACTTGGCCACGATCGGGTAGATGGTGTTCCCGAAATCAATAGTGTCCGGAAGCGCGTTGCCATCGTAATCGCTATATCCATGACTTGCCGAGGAAGCTACAGGGAAGTGACCAAGGAGTAGCTTCCATGGCTTTGAGGTGGTGGCCAGGTCGTTGGTCAGCCAGTGGAGTTGGTTGGTGTCCTTGGAAAAGTTGTGGTGCGCATACCACGGGTTGTAGAGCACCGAAACGTGCGCGTCGCCGACATCGAACGAGTA
>JASLKI010000230.1 GCA_030747575.1 Verrucomicrobiota bacterium
TCGGCGGCGAAAATGTCGTCACCAGCGGCGGCCGCGTACTGGGCGTGACTGCGCTTGGCCAAGGGCTTCAAGCCGCCCGCGATCTCGCCTACGAAGCCGCCGCAAAAATCCAGTTCGAAGGCGCCTTCACCCGCACCGACATCGCCGCCAAGGGGCTTTAGGGTGATCACTCGGCAGACAACTCGAGCAGCCGGGCTGGGTCGGTGACTTTTTCCCCACGCTTCATTCCATTTGGCCAAGTGACCTCGACACTGCGGATGCGCCCGGCCGCCCCGAGAATTTGCGTGTCGCTGTTTCGCGAATATCGCCCGGAACTGCCGCTCACCAGCCGGACCGGGCCTTTTGACCCGTCCCTGTAAACCGGCCGAAGCACCGCCCCCTGGCTGCTTACAGTGCCGCCGTTAAACTTCAGTCGCACACGCAGGCCGGGTTGACCAACCGCCTTGAGGTACAGTTTCGGGCGGCCCTTGCTTTGCGCAATCAACAGGTCGGGGCGGCCGTCGTCGTTCAGATCGCCCACGGCGCAGCCGCGTTGCTCGCCGAAAATCTTGATGCCGCTGCGGTGCCCGAACACGCTCGCAAACCCGCCCGCCCCGTCGCCGAGCAGCAGCAGACCCTCGCCGGCATCCATCCGATAGTCCTCCACTCGCACCGCAAAAAAGTTTTGGCTGAGGAACACGTCCTCGTTTCCGTCGCCGTTAAAGTCGGCCACGGTCGCGCCGTTGACTGGCGTGAGCTGAGCCTCGACCGGCAGCGGCTTGGTTTCAAATGTCCCATCGCGATTGAGCAGCAACACCGAGGCGAGGTGCGACGCCTTGAGCAGCTTGGCCTCGGCCAGTTGACTGGCGAAAATTTGCTGAAGCGTCGAACTGGCGTATTGGCGGTGCGTAGGGAATTTTTCACGCAAAAACGGGAACAGCAACTCGAGCGTCACCAGTTGGTGACGCGGCAACAGCCGTTGCGATGCCACGTCGAACCGCGCCTCAAGCGCATCGTAAAAACCGTCGCCGACGATGTCGGCGTGGACAAGGTGCGGCACCCGTTTTTCACCGTGCTTGAGGTGGCTGTTCAGTCCCCAGTTGCCGGCGAGCAGGTCGAACCGGCCGTCATTGTCAAAGTCTCCAGCGACCAGCGTCTGCCAAATGCCCGGCCGCTGGTCGAGCCCCCACGCTTTTGTCGCGTCGGTGAATTTGCCACCGTTGTTCTTGAAAATACGGATCGGCCCCCACTCGGTCGCCAGCGCCAGTTCTGGCAGAGGATCGTCGTCCAGATTAACGAACACGGCAGCGGTCACCAAGCCGATGTTCGCAAAAATAGCGGACTGTTCGGCGTCGAGTTTCAGTCCACCCGGGCCGCCGCTCAGCAACCACGACGAGGCGGGCTGCGGGAACTTGCCGGGGATGCCGCGACCAGCGACAAACACGTCAAGATAGTCGTCGCTATCCACGTACGCCACGGCAATCGAGCCTGCGTCAGAGTGGTTGGCTGACGGCAACTCGATCGTTTCTGGCTCAGAGGCCCCGGGCCGGAAACGTTGCAGCGACGGTGCAATCAGCTGGGGAGAATCGTGCGCGGACACCACTGCCAGTAGGCCCTGCCGATCTGCGCCCAAGCCTAGCATGTCACCGGCGAGTGACAGGTTGAATGCCGGTTCGCTTAGCTTGGCCAATCGGCCATCAGCGGCGACCTTGTAGCCAACCATATTTTCCCCGGCGCCATTGCCGAAAAACAGTTCGTCGGTGCCATCGCCGTCCCAGTCGAATAAAGCCACCCCGGGGCCGGACTCGGTGAGGCGGCGGGGCAGCATTGGCTGACGCAGAAAATCGTCCGACGGATGTTCGGTGTGTTCATGGTTGAGCCAGTCGCTTGCGTCGATGAACATCGGCTTCGGCTTGGCCAAGGGCGGTGACTTGGGCTGCGTGTTTTTTTCGTGAATCTCGTAGGCGTGGTTCGGCTTGGCCCCGGTGACGACGGTTCGTTTGCCGCTTGGCCAAGCGACCTCGATCGTGAGGCTTTGCGCCTGGCCGGCCGCGAAGCTCCGCAGCGGCTCGTCGCCAGCGAGGTAACGGCCGCCGGCGATCATTTCCTGCGACTGCTCATACGGCCCACCGCGAACGATGATGCGCGCGCCGATGCCGCGTGTATTGCCACGCGCGCCGCGCAGCGCCACCGACACACGAGGCGCGGTGGCATTGTTGCGATAGAGCAGCGGCGGCTCGTTGAGGCAGTTCACCACCACGTCCTGGTCGCCGTCATTGTCCAAGTCGCAGAGTGAAATGCCGTGCGAGACGTTTTTCGACTCGAAGCCCCATTCGCTGCCAGCCTCGGTAAAGCGCAGGCCACCCTCGTTTCGGAAAACCATGTTAGGGACGTTCAGCGGCGGGTACAGAAAGACTTTTTTGCGTGCCTGCGCCGCCGGCAGTTTGCCGAGCTTGGCGGTACGCTCGATGGCGTCGAGGTTCTGCGTGTCGAATGTATGGCCGTTGGCGATCAGCAAGTCCTCAAGGCCGTCGAGGTTCACGTCGAGGAATGTCGCACCCCAGGTCCACTCTGTAGCAGCGACACCGCTGAAGTTGGCTGTGTCCATGTAGCTGTTGTCACCCCGGTTCACGAGGAGCGTGTTGCGGTGAATGATCGGCCGGTCGATCAACTCGTCGATCGGCTTGGCTAACGGATTGGTGATCATAACCTGCGTCATCTCGAGCAGGTGCGTGGGGCTCATCATGTCAGCGACGAAAAAGTCGTCGTGCCCGTCGCGGTTGATGTCGGCGAAGTCCACCGCCATCGCGAAGTAGCTGCGGTGGCGCAGCGCCATCTCGCCGATGAGGCGGAATTTGCCATCGCCCAGATTGATCCAAAACCGGTCCGGCGTCTGGAAGTCGTTGCAAACGTAAATGTCCGGCCGGCCATCCTGGTTGACATCGCGGATCATCACTGAAAGGCCAAGATCCCAGAACTCCTTCTTGATCGGTTTGCCGGTCTCGTCGAGCCAGTTGCCGCCGGTCCAGTCGACTTTGGTGAAGTTGCCGCTACCGTCGTTGAAGTAGAGGAAGTCCGGCTCGCCGACCTCGACCATGTCGCCGCCTATGATGCGGATGCGGTTGGCGTACCGGCCGGTGACTACCTGCTTGCCATTGATGGTGCGCACCGATACCGAGCCGCCCGAGCGCAGGACGGAGATCTCGCCGTAGTTGGCGACATAAATATCGAGGTCGCCGTCGCCGTCCACGTCACCCATCGCCACGGACGTCGAGCCGATCTTCATCGCCTCGACGCCGGCCGCCTTGGTTCGATTCGTAAACCGGCCGCTGCCGTCGTTGATGAAGAGCGCGTTTGGTCCGCCGCAGGAGGTGACGAACAAATCTAGATCGCCGTCACCGTCCAGATCACCGAAAGCCGCGCCGGTGCTCGAAATCCCCTGCGCGCCGACGCCGGCATCGGTGGTGATGTTTTCGAACTGCCAGTCACCTAGGTTTTTGAAAAGCCCGTTGTCGCCGTCGAGGCTGCACAGGTACAGGTCGCACAGCCCATCGCCGTCAACGTCACCGGCGGCGACGCCTGCGCCGTTGAGCAGGTTGGCGTTGATCATCCGCGCACGGGCCAGACGATTGCTGAACTCGACGCCGGTGGCCTTGGCTGAGAGCAGCGTGAAGCCAGAGGCCTGACCAACCGGCCGGTTCACCTTGGCCTCGCGGTAGTGGCCGCGATCGTGCCACTGCAGCGGCGCGGCCGAGACAGTGCGCTTGGCCAAGCCGCAAAAGATCGCGGTCAGCAAAAGGGCAAAGGCGATGTTGGAGGCGCGGCAGTCGGGCATGGATCGGGCAACGGGAGAGTGAAGCGCGAACCGCCCAAGTTCAATCTCCGAGGGGCGTCACGGCGTCTGCGGTTTGTTGTGAGACTTGGGTAGCTTGTTCCATTGTGGCAGCAGTAACAGCCCGGCGATGAGAATCGAGATGCTCAAGGCGAGGAAGATGCCATCCCAACCCCACTGCTCCTTCACAAACCCCGGCAGCGCGCCTCCCAGCACGGCCCCAAAGGAGCCGCAACCGTTGATCATGCCGGCTGCGGTGCCTGCGCCTTTCCGGGTTCCGAAGTCCACCGCAGCGGTGCCGCTGATGAGTGAATCGGGGGCGTAAAGCAGAATCCCGATCATGAAAAACCCAGCACCCAAGGCGTATCGATTTGCCGGGAGATCGTCCAACATGAAGAGCAACACCGACAGGCTCAGCAGACACGTCACCGCCACCGGCATGCGCCGCGAGCCAAACACCTTGTCCGTCACGATACCGGCGATTAGGACGCTTAGTGGCCCTGCCAATTCGAACATGGTGGCGATTGCGCCATCCATGAATCCGCCCGCCTCGCCGCGCGTGCCCAGTTTCTCAGCGATGTACACCGGCCCCCAAAACAGGATCGCGTACCGGGTCGGCTTGAGGAAAAAATAAACGCCGGCCAGCATTCGCACCATCGGGTCTTTCAGCACTGAGATGACGTTGCTCCACGATTGCCCCTCCTCGTGATCAGGCTCCTCCACGGCTTCCTTTTGCTCACCGTGATATTCCTCGATAGGCGGCAAGCCAACGTCCTCCGGCCGGTCGCGTTGGCAGAAAACGAACAGAAACCAAATGCAGAGCAACACCCCCGCTGGGACAAAAAAGGCATACTGATAACCCCATTGTGTAGCCGCCCAAGCCGCCAGTGCCGAACCCACCACACCCCCAACAGCGTAGTTGGTGCACCACATCCCCATGATGGTGCCCCTCTCCCGCTGGGAAAAAAAATTACTAACATTCTTGGTCAACGGCGCCCAGCCCGTGGACTGGCATAGGCCCTGGATGAAGAAAAACACCCCCAACGCCAAAGGCAGCGTGGACACACCCATCGCCACGCCGGTCAAAATCGAAATCAGCATGCCGCCCAACAGCACTTTCCGTGGGCCTACCTTGTCAGCCGTGATGCCCCAGACGAATTGGCCAATCGCATAAGCAATGAGATACCCCATGTCGATCCACGCCATGTCGGCATCCAACAACCCCACTTCGGTTTCCTCTCCCATCCCGGTCTTGGCGATGGAGAACGACTTGCGCGTCAGATAAAACCCGGCGTAGCCCAGCCAAGTGACGGCAAACATCTGCCACCGCCACCGCTCGTACTTCGGGTCACTGCCAAGGCGCTTGAAAAGGGATTTCATAAAAAGAAGCCGACTAAGCGGCAATAAGTTTGGGGCGGAGACGATGCCGACCGCCTTGGACAAGCGCAAGCCCACGGGAGACGTCACCAGAAATAGCTATTGTCGCATACGGGCCGCTTGGCCAAGGTGCGCCGCCCATGAAAGATCAGGCGAAAGTCGTCATCATCGGCGGCGGCATCACCGGCTGCAGCATCGCGTGGCACTTGGCCAAGCGCGGCTGGACCGACGTTCTGCTCATCGAGAAGGGGGAACTGACCAGTGGAACCACGTTCCACTCCGTCGGCCTGGTCAGCCAGTTTCGCACATCACCCGCCTTGATGCGGCTGATGAACTACAGCATCGGGCTTTACGACCAGTTCAGGGACGAGGGCGCCAACAACATCGGCTGGCACAAGGTCGGCAGCCTGCGCCTGGCCTCCAGCCCGAACCGCCTCAAGGCGCTGCAGCGGCAGGTCAGCCGGGCGCGCGGGCTGGGGCTCGATGTCGGCACCATCACTGCCAGTGAGGCCCTCGATATTGCGCCGTTTCTTTCGCCCGGGGGCATCGAGGGCGCGGTGCACATTCCCGACGACGGCTGGCTGGATCCCAACGGCATCACGGTCGAGTTCGCCAAGCGCGCTCGTGAACTCGGCGTCGCCATCGAGACGAACTGCCGCGTCACCGGCATCGGCCGCGACGCCGCGGGCGCGGTCACCCACGTCGAGACGGACCGAGGCATCGTGCAGACCGGGGTTATCATCAATGCCGCCGGGCAATGGGCACCGCGTCTCTCGGCAATGGTTGGCGCGATCACCCCGATGGTGCCGCTCATGCACCAGTACCTCACCACGCGTCATATCCCCGGCCAGGAGTTGCCGGAACAAACACCGGTCGTGCGCGACCCCGACAACTTGTTTTATTTACGCGAAGAGGTCGGCGGCTTTCTCGTCGGCGGCTTCGA
>JASLKI010000231.1 GCA_030747575.1 Verrucomicrobiota bacterium
TTCATGGCACAATTCAGTTACAAGGCGCGGAGCCGTTCGGGGGAGGTGAAGCAGGGCGTGCTCGAGTCGGCGGACCGGGCGGGGGCGCTGTCGATATTGCAGCGCGACGGGCTGTTCCCGGTGTCGGTCCAGGCTGCCAAGGGCAAGGACAAGCCGGAGAAGGTGGCGCGTGCCGCCAAGGCTGCCGCGCCCAAGCCGCTCAAGGAGGGCAGACGGAAGGGCCGACTGTTTGGCAGGAAAAACCGCAAGCCAAAGCTGCAGGACTCGGCGACGTGGATGTTGCAGTTGGCGAACCTGCTTCGTTCCGGGATGCCGCTGACGATGGCGCTCAACAGCATGGTCAGCATCTCGGGCAAGGGCATCAGCGAGGAGGTGGCGATCGGGCTGAAGCAGGATGTCAATGAGGGCAAGACGCTGTCCGAGGCGATGGCGAAGAATCCGGTGATCTTCAACGAGATGTCGATCAACATGGTGCGGGCCGGCGAGGAGAGCGGCGCGCTGGAGCAGGTGTTGCGGCGTCTGGCCGAGCACTTCAAGCGGTTCGCCGAGGTGCAGTCTAAATTTACGGCGGCGATGATTTATCCGGCCATCGTCGGCTTGGTGGGTTTTGTGATCGTCCTGTTTTTCATGACGTTCATGCTGCCGAAGTTCACGGAGATTTTTGATAGCTTCAACGCCACGTTGCCCAAGTCCACGCAGTTGCTGATGAGCGTGGGCGAGCTGGCGGTGAACCCTGTTTTCTGGATTGTGTTGTTCGTCGTGGTGATGGCCAGCAGCATCCTGTTCATACGGTACAAGGCCACCGACAATGGCCGCCGAAAAATCGATGACATCAAGCTGCGCCTGCCGGTGTTGGGCAAGGTGATGAGGCTGAACTTGTTCGGTCAATTCGCGCGGACGCTCTCGACGCTGCTCACCAACGGCGTGCCGGTGCTGACGGCACTGCGGATCACCCGGGATGTGATTCCCAACGTAGTCATCAAGGACGCCATCGTCATGGCCCGCGAAGCGGTCACAGATGGTAAATCGCTGGCAGAACCACTGGCTCGCAGCGAGCTTTTCCCCAAGTTGATGATCGATTTGGTGCGCATCGGTGAGGACACCGGAGACGTGCCGGGCGCGCTTGAGAACCTCGCTCTCACCTACGAGAATGACCTCGAGTTGGAGCTGCGGGTGATGACCAACCTGATTGAGCCGGCGATGATCATTATTATGGCTGTCGGCGTGGGCGGGTTGCTGTTCAGCATTTTGCAGGCGCTCTTCACCATCACCAACAACATCGCTCGGTGATGAAGCCGCGCCGCGTCAACCCGGGCTCTGTAGCCGTTTCGGCCTTCACGCTGATCGAGTTGATGGTGGTGATGGGACTGATGATGATCGTCATCGCGATCGGCGTTCCGAAAATGGTGCAGGGCAACCGGTCGCCGCTTGGCGAAAGCCTCAATGCGGTGATGGAGGCCTGCGCGGCGGCCCGCCGGCAGGCCATCCTCTCAGGTGGCACTTCCCGGGTGACGATCCGGGGAGCGGAGGAAGGTACGGGGTTTATCATCACTGCCGGCTCCGGAGGAAGCAGATCCAGTGTGCAAAAGGACGGGGATATCAACTCGGACATGACTGGTTTTCTTGATGAAACGCCCAGGCCGGCACCCAAGCCAAGCGTGGCCGCCGGGTTCAGTGGCCGGATTCACGATGAGGTGGCCATCCATTTCATTGCAGTGAACTTCAACGACCCGATGGACGAGGACCAAGTCGAGGTCAAATTCTATTCCAACGGCACGTCGGACGAGTTCACCATCGGGATGCGGCACGAGTTCGGTGACGCGGTGCTGCGGTTTGTGCAACTGGACTCAGTGACCGGCTTGGCCTACATCAAGACAGAGGATGAGATTTTGCAGCGTTAACAGGCATCGCTTGGCCAGGCGGGGCGGCTTTTCACTGATCGAGGTGACGATCGCGATGGCTATCTTTTTCGTTTGCATGTTCGCACTGCTCTCGCTTACGACGCTGAGCTTGAACACGGCGCGGCGGCTGGAATTCGTCGAGCCGGACATCGGCTGGGTGGCGTCCGAGTTGTCGCTGACCAATGTGGTGGAGGAGGGGTTCGAGACGGGCGACTTCGGTGACCATTATCCCGGCTGGGGCTGGGCGCGTGATGTTTACATGTACCCGCCTCTCGAGGAGGCCGGGGGCGACATCGATGACCAGGGGTTGTACCAGGTGGACATCACACTCAACGGCCCCGGCGGCTCATCGCAACGGCACAGCGTGCTGATGTATCGTGGCCAGGGAGACGGCGCCAACGGCATCTCGCGGTCGAGGGTCGGTTCGACGCGTAATTCACGTTCCTCCCGATCGACATCGAGTCGAGGCTCCAGCAGCTCAAGCCGAAACCGCACTGATACGCGGTCTAGAGGAAGATGAAAATTCACTGCCATAATTTCATTTTTGG
>JASLKI010000232.1 GCA_030747575.1 Verrucomicrobiota bacterium
CGCTCCATTCAAGACACCCCTCCTGCTCACCCTCCTGAACGCGATTGCTGCCGTTCTGTTCATCGCGCTTGGCATCAAGGCCTACTGGGATCACAGCGAGTGGATGGCGTTCCTCATTTTGGCCTGCACGATTGCCGCCGCCTGGCTTGTGGCATTTTTGCTCAACCGCCGCTTGGCCAAGCGCGCGGCGGACGGTTGATGCCCTTCAATCCACCGGGAGATCAATCCCCGAGAATTCGCTCACCTCAATCAGCTTGGCCCAGACATCGTCTGGCAGGTTCACGCCTTCCTCCAGTGCCTTGGATTTGCATTTTTGTTCGCGCTCGCCAGGGATCAGGATGTGTTGAACACCGGTCACCTTCGGTGCGTTTTTGATTTCGTTAATCAGCGACTGCATGCGCTTGTCAAACTCGGTGCGTGACATCAATGCCTCGATTTGAATCGCCACAAAAGACGCCCCGTGATTTGTCGGCTTTGATGGGTCTTCGTAGGCATAACTTAGGACACCTCCAGCTACGGCAGCACCGGTAAGCACGCCCGACAGGATTTCAACGAGCAAAGCCAAGCCGTAGCCCTTGTGGGCGGCCATCGGCGTCAGGGTCGACTTGCCCGGGAAGGTTGACGGGTCGGTGGCGGGCCGACCCTGCTCGTCAACGATCCAACCTTCTGGGATTGATTCCCCCAACGCTGCTGCTGAGAAAACCTTCCCACCGGCCACCGTGCTCGTGGCAATGTCAAGGAGCACCAACTGTTCGCCGGCGGGAACCGCGTAGGCGATCGGGTTGCTGCCCAGCACCGGGCCGCGTGCACCCGGAACGGTGACGGTCGGTGTGTCGTTGCACATAGCGATCCCGATCATGCCCTCGTCCGCTGCGAGCGAGGCGTAGCAGCCGGCCGCCCCAAAGTGGCAACTGTTGCAAAGACCTGCGAACCCGATGCCGCTGGCCGTGGCTTTTCGGATGGCCTGCTGCATGGCGAACGTGGAGCCGATCATCCCAAGCGATGCGTCCCCATCCACCCGCGCCCAAGCCGGTCCCTCCGCAGTCACGCGCGGTTGGCCAAGTGGGTTGATCCCTCCGGCGTTCAATCGCTTCACGTAACCGCCGAGGTTCTTGAGGCCGTGGGTGTGGATGCCCCACGAGTCGGCGGCAACAAGAGCATCAGTTGCGATTGTCGCGTTCGCTTGGTTTAATCCGGCCTGCCGAAAAACCTCCCGGCCAAATGTCGACAACTGGTCCAGCGATATGTTCATCGGATTTCTTCGATTGGTTCGATTGGCATTTGAGGTTACGGTGTGCCGCGAGTCAATTCGCAGTGGGAAGGTTTTATTGGACAGTGTGACATGAGTAGCAAGGAAATTGATGGATAAGGCTGATCGTTCTTTTCTGAAAGGTGTAATAGAGGGTTTCTATGGCCGTCCGTGGAGCCAGCAACAGCGCTTGGAACTCCTTGGCTTGATGCAGGAGCTCGAACTGAACACCTACCTGTACTGCCCGAAGGACGACCTCAAACACCGGGCGTTGTGGCGGGAGCTTTACACCGGCGATGAGTTGCAAGGGTTGTGTGCACTCATCGAGTCCTGCCGGACTCATGATATTGAGTTCCTTTATGGTATCGCTCCCGGTTTGACGATTCGTTACTCGGATGACTCGGAGATGGAATTGCTGCAGGCGCGGTTCCGTCAGTTGCTCGACGCAGGCTGCCGATCACTCGCGATCCTTTTTGACGACATCCCCGGCGAAATGGCGAAGGCTGACAGTGCCGCTTTTGGCAGCTTGGCCAAGGCGCAGTGTGAGATAGCCAATGCCATATACAGCGAGCTCTTGGCCAAGTCGGGCGGCAGATTGGTTTTTTGCCCCACACCTTATTGCCAACGGATGGCAGACAATCAACACGGGGGGACGAATTATTTGAACGAAGTGGGCCGGTGTCTTGACTCTGATATTGATCTGTTCTGGACCGGGCCTGAAATTATATCCCGTGAGATAAGCATCGAGAGTGTCAGTGAGTTGAGGGAAACGATACAGCGCAAGCCGGTTATTTGGGACAATCTGCACGCGAACGACTACGACATGACGCGGGTTTTTCTCGGGCCGTACTCTGGGCGATCGCTCGAACTGCGGGAGGAGGTAGGCGGATTCCTGATCAACCCGAATTGCGAGTTCGAGGCCAATTACGTTGCTCTTAAAACATTGGCCGATTATCTGCGGGCCTCCGGTTCGTGGAACAGTCGAAACGCCTACGAGGAAGCGCTCGCGGCTTGGTTGCCTCGCTTTTCAGGCGTAGGCGAAGACGGTGTCACACTCGATGACTTGACGCTGATGTGTGACGCATATTATTTGCCACATGAAAATGGCGAACTCGCGGAGCAGCTTTATCAGGATGTTCATTTTATCGTAACGCAACCGACCGATGGTTGGGGCGACAGGCAGGGCCGGCTTCGGAAACGAATTCGCCAAGTTGTTGAGTTGGCTCGCAAGTTGACCGAGGTTCACCGCCGGGAACTGTTTTATGCCTTCAACCGGCAGGTTTGGGAACTGCGTGAGGAACTGGAAATGATTGAGCAGTACATGGACTGGAAACTGGCGGGCGGAGACCCTGCAACTCAGCTCTGCCGCTCGGAGAACTATCTGCCGGGTACCTATCGGGGAGGTCTTGTGAAACGGTTGCAGCAACTCATTTCGTTCCGGGGCGACGGAGCGTTGGTCCTCGCTGGTGAGTAGTCCAATACGATGCCAGAAGAATTTAAAATCAGAAAAGCAACGCCCGCGGACAGGGAAGCGACTTACTGGGTCTGCCTGAAAACCGGCGACCACGGAGATGACGGGGAGGCGCTGTTCAGCGAAGACCCCGATGCACTTGCCAGAATTTATGTGGGGCCGTATCTGAAGTATGAGCCGGACTTGGCTCTGGTGCTCGAGGACAACGAGGGGGTCTGCGGCTATTGTCTCGGGGCGATGGATTCACGGCAACTATATGACCGATATGAACAGGAATGGCGGCCGGAATTAACTCAAGATTTCCCTGAACCCAATGGCGACCGATCCCGATGGACGCCGTTGGAACAGGTTTATCACCTATACCATCACCCGGATTACTACTGCCCGGAACCGTATGAGTTGTACCCCTCCCAGCTGCATATCGACCTTGTGCCAAGGGCGCAGGGCAGGGGCCTTGGCCGCAGGATGATTGACGAGGTTGCCTCCAAGATAGTCGCCAAGGGGTCGCCGGGCGTGCACTTGGGCATGAGCGCAAAAAACGATCGTGCCCATCGTTTTTATTTGAAACTGGGATTTGAAGAATTGGCCCGCGACGGGAGCGGAGAGAATCAAGCCATCTATCTTGGAAAACGCCTCAATGAAGGGGGTGGCTCTGCCTGATGGCGGTGTCGTTTGTCATTGGCATCGACGGCGGCGGCACGCGCAGCCGGGCCATCGCCGTGTCCGTCGATGGGGACTTCCTCGGAGAGGTCAGTGGCGGGCCGCTGAATTACAACACGACATCCCCAGGCAAATTCAGGGCATCCCTTGCGGATATAATTCAACAGTTCAGTGATGAACACGGTTTGGGCTCGGTTGCGGAGCAGACGGTTGTCGGCACGGCTTCCCTGTTCACGTCACTCGACCCTGCCAAGGCGGCCAACGTCTGCGGCGGACTGTTGCCAGCGGATCGGTTGACCGTTGTCGGCGATGTTGTCACCGCGCTATATGGAGCGACCCTTGGGGCGCCGGGACTGCTGGTGGTTTCCGGCACGGGATCCATCGCGGCTGCCATGGACGTTAACGGATGCTGCCAGACCACCGGAGGCTTGGGTCCAATGATCGGCGGCGACCCCGGGAGCGCCCATTGGATTGCCAACGAGGTGTTAACACACGCAAGTGTCGAATCCTGCAACGGAACCCAGTCCACCGGTTTGACAGATTTGATTTGCCGTTATTTTAACATCCCGGATTTTCAAAAATTGGTTCCCGCGATTTACTCCGAGGTCGAGTCGGCCAAGCGCTTGGCCGGGCTGAGCCAGTTCGTTGCTACAAGCGATTTGAACGGACAGCCATTTTGGCTGGGCATCCTCCGACGGGCGGGAGTGCGCTTGGCGAGGCTCTGCGAACCGCTGGTGGCCAGGCTGGACTCGGCCAAGTGGCTCGGGGTGGTTCACGTCAGCGGTTCTGTGTTGGCGAATAACACGCAAGTCCGCGAGTCGTTCGTGACGGAATTATCAGCCAAGGCCAAGCGCACGCATGCCGTCGAGTCGCCGGCCTTGTCGGCAGTGGAGGGAGCGGCGCTGATGGCATTGAAAAAAATTGTACCAACAAAGGTGGACGAAGTTGCGGCCCGCTTGGCCAAGCGCAAATCATGAATCTTGCCGGGAAATATTACCAAGCGGTTAAGGGCCAGATTGAGGCCTTGGGCGATTCTCAAATGACTCAAATCGAGACGGCGGCCGGTTGGTTTGCCGAGGCCATGAATGCCGGTCGCTTGGTCTATGTTTTCGGCACGGGTCATTCGCACATGCTGGCTGAGGAGCTTTTTTACCGGGCCGGCGGGCTGGCGCGAGTCGTCCCGATGCTCCATCCGCCTCTCATGTTGCATGAGAGCGCATCCACTTCCACCCAGAGGGAGAGAGATCCCGATGTTGTTGGGGAGTTGCTCAAGCAATATCCGATGACCGGAGGCGATGTGTTGGTCGTGGCGTCGAACTCAGGCCGCAACGCCTGTCCGGTAGAGTTGGCCATGGTGGCGAAAGAACGTTCCGTGCGGACGATTGCTGTCCTCAATTCCGAGCACAGTGCCAAGTGGGCATCCCGGCATTCCAGCGGCAAGCGGCTTGGCGATGTGGTCGACTTGGTGATCGACAATTGCGGTGTGGAGGGCGATGCCTGCGTCCCGCTGCCCGGGAGCGGCCTTTTTGTTGGCGCCACCTCGACGGTCACCGGCTGTTTGATCATGCAAATGATTGCGTGCAGGGCCACCGAGATGTTAAACGCCTCCGGCAGACAGCCGGAGTTGTACCAGAGCAGCAATGCAAACCACGACGAGCGAAACGCAGCGCTAATCGCTGAGCACAAACAAACCAATCCGCACCTCTAATCTGTTAGGAAATGGAAGCTGCTGAAAGTATTTTAACACCCATCGACACCATCATCATTGTCGCCTACCTCGGCGCGGTGCTGGTGCTGGGTTACCTGTTCAGCCGTTACGTCAAGTCGTCCGGCGATTTTATTCTCGCCGGTAAGTCACTCCCGTTCTGGGCCATCGGGATGTCCGTCGTTGTCAGTGACATCGGGGCGATTGATATGGTTTCGGGCGCGGGAGCCGCCTACAAATACGGATTGGCTCAGGCCAATTTCGACTGGCTCGGCTCCGTACCGGCGATGGTGATTGTTGCGTTTGTTTTTGTCCCTTTCTACTGGCGCAGCGGCGTGTGCACGTTACCGGAATTTCTCGGGAGACGCTACGGGCCGGCGGTGCGTTTTTTTCAGGCCATCATTTGGCTTGGGTTCCTGTTGTCCATGCTGGCGGTGATGTTGTGGGCCTCGGCGGTGTTCCTGAACACCGTGCTCGGCATGCCCACCCAGGCTGCAATCTGGCTGACCGTGTTTGTTGTTGGGATTTACACCATCCTCGGCGGCTTGGCGGCGGTGGTGGTGACCGATGCAATGCAGATGGTGATCATGTTCATCGGTGCCGGGGCGTTGCTGGGGCTGAGCCTTTGGGAGATCGGCGGATGGTCGAACATGGTGCAAACCATCTCGGTTATGGGACCGCAGTTCGAACAGCATTTCAACCTGCTGATATCGAGTCAGGTCGATACGCCTTACCCTTGGTCCGGAATGCTGATGGGGTTGGGAATCGTCCTGTCCACGGCCTATTTTTCCAGCAATCAGGCCGTCATTCAGCGGGTGCTTGGCGCTCGCTCCGAGTGGGACGCCAAGGCGTCGATGCTTTTGGCCGCATTTCTCAAGCTGTTGATTCCCGTGCTCGTTCTGTTACCCGGCTTGGCCGCTCTTGCCCTGTATCCTGAGTTGGAAAAACCAGACGAAGCAGTTCCCAAACTGGTGCGCGAACTGTTGCCTCCCGGCTTGAAAGGCCTCGTCTTTGCAGCGTTCTTCGCAGCGTTGATGTCCAGCGTGGATTCCTACCTCAACTCCGCCACAACGATTATCATTTCGGACGGGTACAAGCCAGCGACGCGAGTTTTGTCAGGTAAATATCCTGATGACCGGCATTGCCTTCTGTTGACTCGGGTGCTTACAGGCGCGCTAATCGTCGCAGCCGGTTTTTTGGCGCCCTACATCGATCAGTTCGAAACCATTTACACAGCCATGCAGACGTTGTTTTCCCTGTTCCAGGGGCCGACGCTTGCTGTGCTCGTTCTTGGTGTGTTCTGGCGGCGGGCCAATGCT
>JASLKI010000233.1 GCA_030747575.1 Verrucomicrobiota bacterium
AAGGTGCTCGATGCCGCCGGGCAGAAGTTCGGCTTCAAGCTCAATTACACCGAGTTCGACTTTGGCGGCGAACGCTACATGCGTACCAACGAGGCGTTACCCGACAGTGCGGCGGATGACTTGCGGCAGTTCCCGTCCATCCTGCTCGGGGCGATTGGGCATCCCGACGTCAAGCCGGGCATCCTCGAGAAGGGCATCCTGTTGCGCCTTCGCTTCGAACTCGAGCAATACATCAACCTTCGCCCAGTCAAGTTGTTCGACGAACGGTTCTGCCCTCTGAAGGGTAAAAAAGCCGAGGACATCGATTTTGTTGTCGTGCGCGAAAACAATGAGGGTTTGTACACCGGTTCCGGCGGGTTTGTATTTAAGGGCACGCCGCACGAGATCGCCATCCAGGAAAGCGTGAACACCCGGCGCGGTGTCGAGCGCTGCCTGCGGTACGCCTTTGAGTACACGCGCAAGCGCAACAAGCGCAAGAACCTCACACTCTGCGGCAAAACCAACGTGCTGACGTATGCGTTCGACCTGTGGGAACGCGCGTTCCACGAGATAGGCGATGCCGACTACAGCGACATCAAGCGCGACTACGCCCACGTTGATGCCACGACTATGTGGTTCGTGAAAAACCCGGAATGGTTCGACGTCATCGTGACCGACAACATGTTCGGTGACATCATTACCGACCTTGGAGCAATGTTGCAGGGTGGCATGGGCATCGCCGCCGGCGGCAACCTCAACCCCGAAGGTACCAGCATGTTCGAGCCAATCGGCGGCAGTGCCCCGAAGTACACCGGGCAAAACGTGATCAACCCGCTGGCCGCAATCTGCTCCGGCGCGCTCATGCTCGAGACAATTGGCGAAGACGAGGCGGCCAAAGCCATCGAGAATACCGTCATCAGCGTCACCCGCGAAAAAATCAAGGACTTGGGCGCCGGCCGAATGGGCTACTCCACCACAGAAGTCGGCGACTTGGTAGCCTCGGCCCTGTAGGTTCAAGCACCAAACAATTCCAAGGGCCGGCATATTACCGGCTCTTTTTTGTGGCCTTGACCAAGCGGGGTTGCGTCTTGGCCAAGCGGCTCTTATGCTGCCGCCGCCCCTTGGCTGATAGACCAAACGTAATCTCATGGAAAATACCGGTACATTTTTGACAACGCTGGATTTTGTCGTTTTCTTCGCCTCCCTACTTGGAGTCATGGGGCTTGGCCTCTGGGCCGGGCGCAATGAATCCAGCTCGAAGGATTACTTCTTGGCAGGCCGAAATGTCCGATGGTGGGGTGTGGCCGGCTCCATTTTCGGGTCGAACATTTCGGCCAACCACATGGTCGGAATGATGGGAGTCGGCTTCACGCTGGGCTTCGCCGAAAGCCATTTTGAGATTACCGCCATCGCCGGGTTATTGCTCCTGTGCTACTGCTTTTTGCCGGTCTACCGCAAACTCAATATCTACACGCTTAGCGATTATTTGAGTCGCCGTTATGACGACAAGAGCCGGGTTGCTTATTCTGTCATCATGGTTTTGATTATTACAATGGTCATGATGCTGCCCGCGTTTTATATCGGATCGAGGTCGGTGAACTTTTTGATGGTTGATCAGGGGCACATCAACGAAGTGCTCAAGGCCAGCGCGGGCGGCGAGGCGCAGACTATTGAAATTGACAAGACCTACTACATCCTCGGCGTGCTGATCATGGCACTTGTGACCGGCGTGTACACGATCGTCGGAGGGCTAAAGGCCGTTATTGTGACGGATGTTTTACAGTCGGTTCTCATGTTGGTCGGGGCACTGATCGTGGCTTGGTTCACATTTAACAGCGTTGAGATTGGCGGTTGGGACGGCATGCGCGCGTTGGACGCCAAGGGCAAGGACTTAGTGCATCTGTATTTGCCTTCGGATCACCCGCAGCGGCCGTGGACCGGGATGCTCAGCGGGCTGATGGTGCTACATTTTTACTACTGGGGCGCGAATCAATTCATCGTGCAGCGGGCGCTGGCGGCGAAAACCGATAAGGAGGCGCGGGTGGGAATTATCACCGCCGGGTTTGTTAAGTTGCTAATACCGTTTATCTCTATCGGCACCGGCATCGCGGCGTACTACGTTTTCGCCGAAAGAATGCCGGGGGTACAGGTGGACGGCGACACGGCTTTCCCGCTTCTCTTGCGCGAAGTGGTCGCCCCGGCAGGCATTGCCGGCTTGGTCGGTTTGGTTGCGGCCGGCTTGATCGGGGCGATCCTGTCTAGTGTCGATTCGATGATGAACTCAGCCGCGACGCTGATAACATTCGATTTTTACAAACGATTCGTCAACCCGGAGGCCACCGACAAGCAATTGATCTGGATGGGGCGGGTGCTGATCGGCGTAATGGTGATCGGGTGCGCTCTGTTGACGATCATCGTGTTCGACCCGAACACGAAGCAACTCTTTTTCACCTACGTCGCATCGCATCAGTCAAAGCTGGTTGGCGGCGTGGTGGTTGCTTTTGCTGTCGGTATGCTGTGGAAGGGGGCGACGGCGGCCGGCGGCTTTGCGTCGATCATCACCGGCGTGGTAGTTTCTTATGCGGTAGTTCCCGTTTACGAAGTGACGCTCGGAAAGACCGAGTTTTTCTCCGGCATGTTCGGAGCGAGTCTGAACTTCTTCCACGGAGTATTCGTCGCTGCAATTCTCGCTACCTTGGCCAATGTCATCGTCAGTAAAATAACACAAGCCGATGAACAAAAATCCAACCTGACCTTCGTCGGGCTGGGCGTGTTCACAAGGGCCAGCCTGAGAGCCTTGATTACCAAGGTGGTGCTGTCTCTGTTGGCTTATGCGCTGCTTGGCTTTTTTATGTGGCGGGAAATCGCGTCGCCCTTGGTGGCGGCGTTAATCGGGGCAGCTTGGACATGGGCCATGTTCATCAGCGCCGCGCTCAAAAACCCGACAGACAGCCTCCTCAAAGACGATAAACTCTGGGGCGGCCTGCTCGCGGCCTGTGCCGTCTTCATGCTGTTTTATTTCAAGTAAACCAAGCTGCCTGCCAAGCGCTATGCGAACAGGGCTTTCATCCGGGCCAAACCGGTAGAGATGACTTCGAGTGGGTCTTGCTCCCAGAGTTCGGCGTTGAACAGTTCGAGGCTAACCGTTTTGTCGTAGCCTTTTTCCTTGAGCACGGCGATCTCTGCGGCGAGGTCGATCTGTCCCTCGCCGATCATCACCCGGTCGGGATCGGTTTGTGTCGTGGATGCCTTGCCCGGCGCGGCGTCGTCGATGTGATAGTGGCTGATCTTTTCGCGCGGGATTGCCCTTAAATCGTCCAGGGTGGAGTTGCTGTTCCAGTTGTGAAACGCATCGAGGATGATGCTTGAGTCTGGGTCATCCGTATTTTGTACGATTTCCCACGCGTTGGCCAAGCGGTGAACTGATTTAAAAAAACTGATGTACTCGAACGTCGGCTTGATGCCCTCCTCGCGGCCGATTTGCAACAGGTCACGGTAGCGCTCGGGAAGGTGTTCGGTCTCGGTTTTTTCAAGCGGCGGCGTGGCAACGATGTACGACGCACCCAGGCGGGCGCACAATGCGAAACGTCGACGTGCCTCGTCCTTCACCAGTTCGTACTCCCAGCCGTCCATGTCGCCCCATTGGCGGATGGCGATCATGCTGGGCACGATGAGCCCGTTGTCGGCTAAAGCTTTTTCGACGTCACGCACCTCGCCGCAACGGCCGATGAAGTCGTAAACATCGTTCACCCAAAGTTCGATGCCGTCGTAGCCCGCTTGGGCGGCCAGTTCGATTTTACGGATCAACGGCTGCGGCTTGATCGTGCTGGTGTTTAGGCAAAATTTCATGACTTTAAAATTGCCCTAACCGGGGAGGGGAGGGATCCATGGTAAACACGCTTGCGTCGAAACAGGCCTTCATGAGCCGTAGCTTGCGACTGGCGTGTTCGGGGGTATTCCAGAGATTTACAAATTCATCGGGATCGTTTTTGAGGTCGTACAATTCGCCCTGGTCGGTACCGTGATAAACGATGATTTTCTCCTCGTGTGTGCGAAGCATAGAGCCGTACGAGTGTTTGTGCGTCCATGCGTTGTAATATTCGCTGAAGACATAATCCCGGTGCTGACTGGCATCCGCTTGGCCCAGCAAGATGGGCATCAGCGAGCGGCCTTGGATGGTTTCGGGAATCTCAATATTGGCCGCCTCAAGGAGGGTCGGCGCGATGTCAATCAACTCCATGAGACAGTCTGCCCGCAGGTCAGTTGCGAATCGGTCTTTCCACGAGAAGATCAGCGGCACGTGGACGGCTTCGTCGTAAAAGTGAGGCCCCTTGAGGTACACGCCGTGGTCACCAAGCATCTCGCCGTGGTCGGACATGAAAATGACGATCGTATTTTTCAGTTGGCCGGTTTCCCTTAGGGCGTTGATCATCCGACCGACCTGTTTGTCGATCAACTCGACCATCGCGTAGTAGGCGGCGGTGACCTCTCGTTTGTCGCGATCGGTCATTTTGGTGATGTCGTATCCCCCTGGATCATTGTGGGAGAACTTGCCGTCAAGTTGCTGGTAAGTGGTCTTGGTTTCGAGTTCGCCCGGCTTGGCCTTGGGTAGTGGCATGTCGTCGGGATTGTATCGGGCGAGGAATTCCTCCGGCGGGTCAAAGGGATGGTGCGGCGCAAAACAGTTGTAGCTGAAAAACCAGGGAGAGCCGTTCTGCTCGTGGATAAACTCGATTGCCTTCTCGGCACACCAAGTGGTTTGGTTGTACTCCTCGGGGACGCCGTGCTTGATGTAATCCGTCGATGCCCCGCCGTAGAGTTCCTCCCACGATGTGCCCTTGGCATGCAGCCATTGCGTGTAAGCGTTCTCTGGCCAGTCCGGCTGCGGGTGGTGAGACCAGTGAAAGACGCTGTAGCCGTCGTCGATGCGTGCCTCGACGACGCCGTTG
>JASLKI010000234.1 GCA_030747575.1 Verrucomicrobiota bacterium
CAATTCGCGATGGCCGTTGGCGGCCAACTCTCCCCGCACCTCGCTGCATGGACACCGCACGCACTGTTCGGCGGCCTAAGCGCTTGGCAAATCAGCCGGGTGCGTTAACATGCCAGCCAAGCGCACATGAGGAAAACACGCACACTCGGGTTGGTTTTTGGACTGATGGTTTCAGCCGGTATTTCGGTGGCGACAGCCGACGGCAAATTCAAGCCCCTCTTCAACGGCAAAAACCTCGACGGCTGGGAACCCACCCCCGGCGGCAAATGGGAGGTGAAGGACGGCGCCATCATCGGCACCAGCCCGAAGAGTGAACCTCGCCACGGCATTTTGCTGAGCAAGGAACGCTTCAAGGATTTCGTGGTGAAGGCCAAGTTCCGCGTCATCCACGGCGACAGCGGGTTTTATTTCCGCGTTGACCGAGTCAAAAGCGGCGTCAGCGTCCACGGCTTTCAGGTCGAGGTGGACGAGACGGACGAAACCGGTGGCCTGTACGAGACGGGCGGCCGTGGCTGGGTGCACCAACCGACTGCTGAAGTGGCAAAAAAACGCGCCTACAAAAAAGGTGAATGGACCGACCTCGAGTTGACGGCCAAGGGCGCCGACATCACAGTGAAAATCAACGGCGTCGTTTCGACGAAGCTGACCAACGACAAGGGCCGCAGGGAAGGCCACATCGGCCTGCAACTCCACGGCGGCCAAGTCATGCACGTCGAATACAAGGATATCCAGCTCCGCCCCCTCAAATAATCCGGCCGGCCCAAACGAGCCCCCAAGCTTGCCCGGTGGCTGGGTCGCCGGTAACGTGCGCGCCGGTTTTTTTGGAAACCGGTTATTCATGAGTGTTCGAGTTCGATTTGCTCCCAGCCCCACCGGCTATCTTCACATTGGCGGCGCTCGCACGGCGTTATTCAACTGGCTTTATGCGCGGCACACCGGCGGCACGTTCGTGCTGCGCGTGGAGGATACCGACGACGCCCGCAATACCCGCGAGGCGGTCGATGTGATCCTCGACGGCCTGCGCTGGCTCGGGCTCGACTGGGATGAGGGGCCGGTGTCCGGTGATGCCATGCAGGAGAGCAAGGGTGATCGCGGGCCGTATTTTCAATCGCAACGCGGGGAGATTTACCAACGCCGAATTCAGGAACTACTCGACAAGGATTTGGCTTACGAGCACGAGGGCGCGGTCAAGTTCCGCATGACCCGCGAGCCAGTGACAATCCCCGACGTGGTGGCCGGCGACGTCGTCCGCAAACTCACCGACCGCGAGGAGGCCGATCCGGATTTCGTGATCGTGCGCTCCGACGGTAAGCCGGTGTTTCATCTCGTCAACGTTGTGGACGATATCGAGATGGACATCACGCACGTCATCCGCGGCGAGGATCATCTCTCCAACACGTCGAAGCACGTCGAGTTATTCAAGGCGTTCGGCGCGGCACTGCCGAAGTTCGCGCACATCCCGCTCATCCTGAACAACGACGGCTCGAAGATGAGCAAGCGCGACTCGGGCGCATCGATGGCGGCTTACACGGAGGGCGGCTACCTGCCATCGGCCGTGGTGAATTATCTCAGCCTGCTCGGCTGGTCGCCGAAGGACAATACCGAGATGATGCCGACGGCCGAGTTGATCGAACGATTCGATCGGCCCGGCGTGCAGCGGGCCAATGCACGGGTCGACATGCCCACGCTCGACTGGCTGAACTTCGAGCACATCCGTGCGCTGTCCCCGGACGATTTCAAAAGCCAGGCGCTTGGCCAACTGCAGGCCGCCGGGCTCGACACCACAGGCCGCGACGCCGACTACACCGCTGCCGTGCTCGCCTTGTGCACGGACAAAATCAAGAACCTTAACGACGTCGCCGGCTACATCGGATTTTTCTTCCGTGACGAGGTGGTACTCGATGCCGAGTCAGCGGCACAGGCATTGACACCGGAGAACAAGCCGCATTTGGCCACGCTTCGGGAGGCCTACGCCGGCTTGGCCACGTTCGACGCCGACTCGCTGATGGAGGCGCTCAAGGCCACCGCTGCCGCTCGCGAGGTGAAAAACAAGGTACTCGTCATGCCGGCCCGTGTGGCCTGCACCGGCAGCAAGGTCGGCCCAAGTTTGTATCATTTGATGGAGGTGCTTGGCCAAGCGGAGGTTTTGAAGCGGTTTGACGCCGCGCTGGCTCGAATGTAACAATTGTCGGCCAAGGCAAATCTGCGCTTGGCCGAGCGAGACTGATTTCATGGTTATTTTAACAATAATTTACGTGGTTGCCGCCGTGCTGCTGCTGTTCGGCGCGGCAATTTTTGTGCACGAGTGGGGCCATTATTTTGTCGCACGCATGTGCGGCATGAAGGTGGAGGAGTTCGCCATCGGCTTCGGCAAGATTCTCTGGAAAAAAGAAAAGGACGGCATCCTTTACACCGTCCGCATGATCCCGGCCGGCGGCTTCGTGAAGCTGCCGCAGATGCTCACCAGCGAGGCGATCGAAGGCAAAAGCGAGGAGGAGGACGCGGAACCGCTACCGGAAATCTCGCCGTGGGCCAAGATCGCTGTAGCCGTCGCCGGCCCAATCATGAACATCGTTTTCGCCGTCGTGCTCGCGACTGTCATTTATTTTGTCGGCCTGCCGGAAATGATCACGCCACCCGTGGTTGGCAACTTGAGCAAGGAATCGACGGAGTACGCGCTCGGCATCCGCGAAGGCGACATCGTCACCAAGATCGACGACCAAGCGATTCCTTCTTGGGAGGAAGCCTACAAGCTGACCGCCTTGTCTCTGACAAACCGTTTCGCGGTGACATTCCAGCGGGATCGCGACGAGTTCACCCACGTGCTGACGGCCACTCCGGTCAGCGACGAGATCCCGATCAAGACGCTTGATCTTCCGTCGAAGTTCCCGCCGATCGTGGGACGAGTACTCGAGGGCCAGGCCGCCTCGGAGGCCGGCCTGAAACAGGATGACAAAATCATATCGCTCGGCGGCATCCCGGTCGGCGGACCTGGCCGATTGATTGATGAGTTGCAAAAAAACGGCGACAAGACGACGGAGATCGTCGTGCGCCGAGACGGCGAAAATGTCCCGCTGCCGATCACTCCGCGCATGATCGAGGGCAAGGTGATGATCGGCGTACAGTTCGGACAGGGTCCACGGGTTTACATCGAGCGCCACCCCGGCCCGACGCCGTGGGAGAACATCTCGGAAGTCGGCTCGCTCATGTGGCGGACGCTCTACGCGCTGTTTCACCCGAAGCAAACTGGCGTGGGCGTCAGCGACCTGAGCGGCCCAGTCGGCATCCTCGCGATGCTTGGCGCCATGGTGAAAACCGACTACCGCCTGGCATTGAATTTTCTCGTATTGCTCAACGTGAACCTTGCCATCCTCAACATGCTGCCGATCCCTGTGCTCGACGGCGGCCACACAGTCATGGGGCTGATCGAGGGTATTTTCCGCCGCAAAATCCCCGCCAAGTTCCAGGAATGGGCCACGACCGGCTTCGCCGTGGCGCTGATCTCGCTGATGGTGTACGTGACGTTCCACGACGTCTTCATGCGGCGCGGCTTATTCTTCGACATGTTCAACAGCGACACGGAGGTCCAAGCACCGGCTGACCCCTCTCCCACCGCCAGCGAATAATCCCCCGCCATGAACTACTGCGCCTCACCGTATCGCAATGCGCGCCGGGACACGCGCCCGGTGGCCATCGGCGACCCCGAAAACGGAGGCGTCCTCGTCGGCGGCGGCGAGCCGGTGGTTCGCCAGTCGATGATCACCTGCAGCACGCTCGATACCGATGCGTGCATCGAGCAATCGATGGCCTTGGTCGAGGCCGGTTGCCAGATCGTCCGCATTACCGCGCAAACCAAACGCTACGCCGCCAATCTCGAGCCGATCGTCGCCGGCATCCGCGCGCGCGGCTCAAATGTCCCG
>JASLKI010000235.1 GCA_030747575.1 Verrucomicrobiota bacterium
GAGCGTGTCGAGAATCAGTCGCGTGCCCTTGCGTTTGTCCTCGAGGTGCGGCGTGTGGACGAGGATCAACTGGTCGTTGCTGGCCGCCAAGTCGATGTGTTTCTCGAGGACGAGCATCTCGTTTCGACTGTTTTTGTTCAGACCGATCTCGCCGATACCAAGGACGTTGGGGCTGCCCATGAATTCCGGGATGATCCCAAGCACCTCATCAGCGAGTTTGAGATCCTCCGACTCCTTCGGGTTGATGCAAAGCCAGGTGTAGTGCGGCAGGCCAAACATCGCGGCGCGGCGCGGCTCGTGCTCGGTGAGTTGGCAGAAGTAGTCGTAAAAACCCTGCACCGAGCTGCGGTCGAAGCCGGCCCAGAACGCCGGTTCGCTGACCGCCTGGCAACCGGCCATCGCCATCGCTTGATAGTCGTCGGTCGTGCGGCTGACCATGTGGCCGTGTGGCTCAATGTAACGCATCGTCTTCGCCGGTTAAGCGTTGTCCGCGCCGGGCCAGGCACCGCAGGCGGCCTTGGTGGTTGCCGCGGGAATCGGTTCGTCTGTGGGGTCACTGAACGCCAGCAGCACCTTCCCGGCGCGATCCGGTTTCCCGCTTTCCAGCGCTTTGAGAGCCGCGCGAAAGGCATCGTAGCGGAAATCGTTGCCGCCATCGGCCCGGTCAATACGATCCATGAACGCCGCAATGTCGATCAACCGCGCCCGGGCATCCAGAAAGTACAGGTCGAGTATGTTTTTTCGGTCAGCCATATCTCCGTGTAAAGGAGGGAAATAAACACCCGAAACGACCTGTTGGCAATCTATTGCTGATCGCCAGTTGATCTGGCATTAATCATTCGCCAGACCCCGGCGGCGATGCTGCCGATGATGCAGTGCGTCACGGCACTGACAGCACACGGCACGGCGACCAACGGTAGGGCCGTAAAATGCTCTGTCGCCAAGGCGGTACCCAAGCCGCTGTTTTGCATCCCGACCTCGATCGATACTGTACGACTCGACTGCTCGTCGAATCTCATCAACTTGGCCAAACCGTAACCAAGCCCAAAACCTGCGATGTGCAACAGCAACACTGCGCCGACAAGCATGCGCCAATTCTCGAGGATGGAGTCACGGTTTTGCGAGAGGATGTAGCCAACAATCATAATAATGAACACCACCGAAACGAACGGCGACACAACGGCAACCCGTCTGGCTGCTTTGCCAAACAAGTGGTTGATCCCAACACCGACGGCGACAGGCAAAATCACGATGATCAAAATGCTCTGCAACAAGCCAAGCGCATCAACCGGCACACTTTCGTTCACATACAATTTAGTAAGCAACGGTGTCAGCACCACGGCCAGCATCGTGGAAATGCCGGTCATACTGACGGACAAAGCAACATTCGACCGGGCGAGAAAGGCGACGACATTTGAGGCGGTCCCTCCAGGGCAGCAGGAAACCAGCACCAAACCAACGGCCATGTCACTCGGTAGTTGCATCATGTGACCGATACCCCAACCAAGGAACGGCATCAATGCGAACTGAAGAGCCACGCCGCCAAGCAGAGCAAACGGAATCACGAATACTTGCCGGAAGTCGTCGAGTGTCAGCGTGAGCCCCATTCCCAGCATGATGATGCCAAGGCCAACTCGGATCATCGTTCCGGAGTACCAGTCGAATGCGCCCGGCCAAGCCAAGGCCACCACCGCCACAAGGACAGACCAGAGCGGGAAAAGATTGGTCAACCATCGGAAACAGATTTGCACGGCGCGAATTGAGCCGTCTTGACCAATCGGTAGCAATCAAAAATTTGCAAAACAACCGACTGCGGCTTGAGTTTACTGGAACTCGGACTTACTTTGTCGGAATGAAGCGTTTGTTGTGGTTTACCTCGTTCTTGGCAATGGTTTGCCTCTTGGAAACTTCTCCCGCCGTGGCCATGGGGCCTTCACTCGATGCACGTGCCATCCGGGAGGATTATCGTCGACTGCAGAGCCAACTCGAAGACCTGCTCATGGCCCATAACGCTCTTAAGAGCGAACTCTCAAAACTCCGAAGCGAGGTGCAGATGCTCCGGGCCAAGACCGCGACAAAAGATACCACCGCCGCCACCCGTGACGACTTCGAGGGCCTGGCCAAGTCCATCCGCGAGGTGGATCGAAAACGCGTGCAGGACAAGGATTTGATTCTAAAGGAAATGAAAGCCCTGCTTCGATCCGGCTCGAGTGGTGGAAGAACAGCCAAGACCTCTCCCAACCCCATAAAAAGTTTTGAGCATACGGTGCAGAAAAACGAAACCATCTCTGCCATCATCACCGCCTACAATGCTGATTTAAAAACTCAGGGCTCAAAAAAACGAATCACGCTAAAGTCAGTTCTCGACGCAAACCCGAAACTGAATCCACGAACGATGCGAATAGGGCAAACACTGTTTATCCCCGATCCAAGGTAACGCTTGGCAATCAACCAAACGCACAAATGGAATTCCTATCAGAGAATTGGGGGTTAATTATCTGGGCTGTCCCCGGGGCATGGGGGCTCATCGCCCTAACGATCTTTTGGGCGATGCCCAGAATTGATTTCCGCGTCGCCTCGAAGGCCATGGTGGTGGAGTGGATGGGGTTTTCCCTGCGCAGAATACCACTGTCGGATATCGGCCGCATCTCAAAACGCCTCAAAGGCAAGCCGGAAGTTTGGCGCAACACGCTGAAGGGGAACCACCGTATGCTGGTTTTGTACCGCAAAAGCGGCAAGCGTCCGGTCGTGATCACACCGCATAACCGGTATATCTTCCGCAACCAACTCGAAACGAGCCTCGAGCGATTGGCTGGACGGACCGATTAACCGTAAGCTGGCCTGTAGGTCTTGCGCCTCAACCAAAGCCAGGTTTTCAAGCCTATTGCCAGCTTGACCAAGCGACTGGTTCTTAACTTGCGGCGATTCGACTTAAAGGCATTGTAACGCACAACGCGAAGCTTCATCAGCAAGCGCCAATAGATCGCACCCATGGCTTCCGAAGCGACGAGCTGGTGTTTCTGCCCAAGCGGGAATGATTCGCGAGCCAGCCGGTAGTGAGCCCAAGCGCGTTCGGCGATTTCCTGTGCAGCGTTTTCATAACCGACAGTGAAGCGACCCTCCAGAATATCACTCTCGTTGACCGAGTGTTTTTCGAGCATCGATTGCGGCAGATAGATCCTGCCTCGCGCCGCATCCTCGGCGACGTCGCGCAGGATGTTGGTCAACTGCAGTGCTTGGCCAAGGTTTTCCGCGTAGCGTTGTGCCGTTTCGCCATCACAACCAAAAATGCGAATACTCAAAAGTCCTACCACCGAGGCCGCACGATGGCAGTAATTATTCAACTCATCGAAGTCACGGTATCGCGTTTTTTGCAAGTCGGACTCCATGCCAATGATCAACTCATCAAACAAGCTGAACGGCAAACTGTATTCCCGGATAAATGGTCGCAACTCGCGGCAAACCTCGAATTGAGGCTTGCCCCACTCGCACGCGCGCCGGATGTCGTCCCTCCATCGCTGCAGATTTTCGGCGCGCATGGCCAAGGGTACAGCATCATTGTCCGCGACATCATCCACCTCCCGACAAAAGGCGTATAGCGCGATCATCCCTCTCCTCCTGCCCTTGGGGAGCAAGAAAAATGCGGCCGCCAAATTGGAGCCGCTTTTCGCCGTAATTAACTGGCTTTGTGAGATTTGCGTCACTGATCCGGTTCCGTTTCCGACTCCCCTGGATCGTCCTCTTTTTTCGGGGGCAAGCCGCCGGTTTCAGACAGCGTCGGGTTCCGTTTTCGATGATTCCGCCGCCGACTTTTATGGCGGCGGCGTTTCTTACGGCCTGCGCCTTCGCCGCCCGGAGGCACCGGCTTGGCCGTCAACAATCGTGCGGAGCGTCCCTGTCCGGATTGCTTGCCCCCGCCATCCCGCTGCATGGTCAGGATGACAATGGCAATAACCAGGGCTAAGCCAAGTGCCATTGCCAGGATCAACAACGGCACCTTGAGTTCATAGATAAAACCGCCTCCAGTGCCCGGATTGCCAGGGTTGAAAAGAGCTAGTATTTCTGTGGGGAGTTCCATTGAATAATTCATTCGCCGCTTGGTTTACCCTCATCGTCCGCGCTTCCCTCACTGGTGAGTTGCAGTCGCGTCATGCGGTAGCGCAGGGCGTGGCGGCTAATGCCCAGTTTCTGTGCGGTTTTACTGAGGTTGGAATTATTGCGGGCCAGCTCCGCCCGGATCATGTCCCGCTCAAACGAGGCGAGCGCCTCCTCCAGTGCAAGCCCCTCGTACGATATGCCTAAGTCATCCTCCTTGCGAAGGCGCGTCTCGAGTCGGAAATCGGGGAGGTTGACGGGATGGATCACGTCTGAGGTAGCAAGGATGACTGACCTCTCAATGGTATTTCGCAGCTCGCGGACGTTGCCCGGCCAATGGTGTGTGTTGAGCATGTGCTGAACCTCGCTGGAGAGTGGCTGGAATTGCTTGTTCATCTTCCGAGCAAACCCCGAGAGGAAATGTTCAGCCAACAGGGTCACGTCCCCATCTCGTTCGCGCAACGGGGCCACCCGCAACTGGACGACATTCAGTCGATGATACAGGTCCTCCCTGAAATCGCCAGTCTCGATAGCATCAATAATGTCCCGATTGGTCGCCGCGAGAATCCTGACGTCTACCCGCTGCTCCTCTGTCCCACCGACCCGGACGAACGTGCCGTCCTCGAGAAAACGCAGCAGCTTGGCCTGCAAGGAACGAGACATCTCGCCGATTTCGTCGAGAAACAGTGTTCCGCCGTTGGCCTCCTCCACTTGCCCTGTCTTTTGTTTCACCGCCCCAGTGAAGGAGCCTTTCTCATGCCCAAATAGCTCACTCTCGAGCAGTGTCTCGGGAATCGCTGCGCAGTTCAGGCGCACGTAGGTCTCTTCTCGACGCTGGCTGGAGTGGTGGATGGATCCCGCGATTAACTCCTTGCCGGTGCCGCTTTCGCCGAGAATCAGAATAGTCGCCTCGGTCGGTCCAACCGTCCGGACCATCTCCCGCAAATCCTTCAGGCTTTGGCAGTTTCCAATGATGTCATCCAGTTGATAACCATACGGCAGGCGCGACTTGAGTTTCTCGTTTTGCAGGATAAGCAGATGCCGCTCTGCGCAGCGGTTGACGGAGTGCAGCAGCTCCTCCGGCTCAAACGGCTTAGACAGGTAATCGATGGCGCCGGTCTGGATTGCCTCCACCGCCAGCTTGGGCGTGGCGTAGGCGGTGATCATCAGAACTGGCAAGTCAGGCCAGCGCTCGTGGGTTTCCCGCAGGAAATCGTAGCCACTCATCCCCTCGAGGCGCGCGTCTGTGATAACCATAAAATAATCGGACGCCTCAATGGCCACCAACCCCTCCTCCGCCGACTCGACGGTATCGACAAGCGTACCGCGCGACTCGAGAACCGTCTTGAGCGACTCACGCATGTTGCGCTCGTCGTCCACGACCAATAGCCTGAGATTTCTCTTCATGAAGCCTGGAGCCGGAGGGCTGCCCTCCCTGGGAAGATTAGATTGAAGCGGGTGTATTTTCCAAGTTCGGATTCAATTTTTACCGTTCCGCCGTATAGCTCGGTGTTGTGCTTGACGATGGCCAAGCCCAGCCCGGTGCCTTTTTCCTTGGTAGTGTGGTACGGCTCGAAGACGGTCTCGAAGCACTCCGACGGTATCCCGGGGCCGTTGTCCTCGATGCTCACCCGGAAAGTATAGTCGCCCTCGTAGCCGGTCTTTATACGAATTTCACCGTTGCCACCCATCACTTCCCGAGCGTTTTGGATGATATTGACGAACACTTCGCTGATGTGCTCGGGCTGGGCCAGGAGCGGCGGGAGAGCAATCCCGTACTCGCGCTTGATCCGGGTGCCGAACTTGCTCCCCTTCGGGAACACCTGCGACAGCGCCATCTCAAGCGTCTCGTTCACGTCGAGCTTAGCCAAGCGGCCCTCGACCAACTGGGCGTAGCCCATCAGTTTGGTAACGATTTGATCTGCCTTGTTGACCTCCTCCCTGATCAAGGCAACCTGGCGTTTTGCCGTTTCATTTTCATTCGTCGCTTGACCAAGGGCGAACGCTGCGTTGTTGATGATGCCTAGCGGGTTCTTGACCTGATGCGCAATCTCCGCCGCCAACCGGCCCGAGGCTTGAAGCTGGCTTTGGCGTCGATCGAACTCATCCTCCTCGGCATCCATCCGGCGCTGTTTGTCGATCAGCACCTGCAACCCGTAACCACAGGCCGTCATCAGCACCAACAGTAGCGCCCGCAGCACCACCGGCTCGGCCGTGATTGTTTCAAGTTCCTCCTCCGAGCGGGCAACAATAATGTCGAACGCACCGGCGCACAGATAAATTACACTGACCGATAGGTTGGCCACGATTTGTGTCGATGCAATCGGCATGCTGATTGCGTTGCGAACCTGCAGCCCGAGGAACATCCAAAACAGGAAGCTCTCAAAGCCGCCAGTCAACTCGGTCATCATCGCCAGCAGAAGCGCGTCAAACAGGCAGATGGAAAACACCACTTCCCGAAGCACTCCCGTGGAAAACTCCTCCATTCTAATGAGCATCACGCCGATCGCCACATTCACGATAAGGCAAAAAATAAAGAACCACTGGATCGTCCGCAGCAACGTCCAGCGCACCCGGTCGGCATCCACCTCGGGCCACTCACCAAAGTAGAGATAAAAAATGAGGACGAGGAAATAAACCACCTTGACCGGCAGTACGGTGTTGCGCTCCATGAATTGAATTCGCGAGCGCTGTGAGCCGTCATCGGGCGCAACGGAACGGAACAACTGGGACAGGCGCCACCAGTCTATCCAAGTCTTGTTGCCCCTGGGGGAGGCCATTTGATCAATCGTTAGCCTGCTCCAAGCCGAGCAACTCAAGGGCGCGGCTGGCGATTCCGTCCACGGGCCAGAGCCGCCCGATACCCACATAACCGCAGGACAACAGACCGTCGTCCGGGCCAGCAAACTCCGCGCCCCGCGCCCTCAACGTCGCCACATTGTCAACAGTGGCGGGATGGCGCCACATGCTGCCGTTCATCGCCGGGGCAATTAATACCTTGGCTTCGGGCTGCAAAGCCAGCGCCACGCAGCCAAGCGCATCGTCGGCCAAGCCGTGAGCGAGCTTGGCCATGGTGTTCGCTGTCGCCGGGGCGATCAGCAGCAAGTCCGCCTCATCGGCGGCTCGGATGTGAGCGACTCCGGTTTCCCCCTCATCGTACAGGCTGGTGATCACCCGCCTACGCGTGAGCGTCTGGAACGGAAGTGGCTTGACGAATTCCTGCGCGTCCCGTGTCAGCACCACATCCACCACGCACCCAGCCTTGGTCAACAGACTGGCCAGGTCGATCGCCTTGTGAGCGGCAATCGAGGCGCTCACACCGAGTACAATTTTTTTGAATTCACTCATCGGTCGATACAGCTTCTCGCTTGCTCGGACGGGCGCGCTCGATGATTCCGAGCATCTGACCGAGGTCGGCCTCCCTGGTTTGGCTAGTCAGCTTGTGATTAAATTTTTCAGCCTGATCCATTTCATCCCTGGCGATGGCAAGGCGATTGGCTATGATTTCATCCGAGTCTGTGGACCGTCCGCGAAGCCGCTGCTCAAGCTCACCCAAGCTTGCCGGACACAAAAAAACAGTGAGCAACGCCTCGTTCAAAATCGGATCGCCTGCCGCCGCATCGCGGATGGTCACCGCGCCCTGCACGTCGATATTGAGCAGCACGTCGCTCCCCTCGGCGAGCTTGGCCCGCAGCTCCGACTTCAGCACACCGTAATGGTTCTCGTGCACGACAGCGTGCTCCAGAAACTCGCCGTTTTCGACCCTGCCGAGGAACTCATCCTCTCCGAGAAAATAATAATCGACGCCATCCAACTCACCATCGCGCGGCTTGCGGGTGGTACAGGTTAACACACGGCTCACGCTTGGCAGGGCGGCGCGAATATTGTCGCAAAGCGTGGTTTTGCCGACCCCGGACGGGCCAGAGATCACCACGACAAGCGGCGTGCTGGAAACGGCGTCAGTCACTCGATATTCTGAACTTGTTCACGGATTTTTTCCAACTCGGTTTTCAGGGTGACCACCTCGCTGGAAATATTGGCGTCGTTCGCCTTGGAGCCAATCGTATTGATTTCCCGAAACATTTCCTGAGCCAGAAAATCGAGCTTACGACCCACAGGCACATTGTCGGACAGGCATTCCTCCAGTTGCACAAAGTGGCTCCTCAGTCGGGTCAACTCCTCGGTGATGTCCGTGCGATCCGTGTAATAGACAACCTCCCTAAGCAGACGCTCATCGTCCTTGTCAGGTACGTCGACCTTGGCATTTTTCAATCGTTCGATCAGTCGCTTCCGATGGTGCGTCAGTACGTCCGGAGCCCTCCTGGCCACCCTTTTGACGACGCCGCGCAGCTTGCGCAGGCGCTTGATCAAGTCCCGGGCAAGGTTGGCTCCCTCTTTCTCGCGCATCGCCAGCAACCCCTCAAGCGCTTGCACAAGCGCACGCTTTATCGGCGGACGAAATGCTCTGGCATCGAGCGTTGGCTCAGAGGTTTCCAGCACACCAGGCAGACGTAGGAGGCTGTCCAGCGAGAGGTTGTCAGGGATCTTCAGCGACTTGGCCAACTTGGTCAGTTTCCGCCTGTACACCTTAGCTTGAGCCTCGTTGATGGTAACGGCAGAAGCGCGGTCCACGCCGGAACGATGCAAAGCCACCCTGCCGCTGACTCGGCCCCGGGAAACCGAGGCAAGTATCAGGTCGCGCAAGTCGGACTCGATGGACTCCAGCTCTGACGGGACACCCAGCGACACCTCGGCCTGTTTGCGGTTCACCGAGTTCAACTCGACCGTAATGCGCGTGCCTTTAGCCGTGCATTCACCCCGCCCGTAACCGGTCATTGATTTCATCATTCGAGTACCGCTCTATTCAAGACTGGCGTAATAGGCATCCACCCGGTCGGCGACATCGCGATAGCCGATGTCGCACTCGTAAATAAGCTTGAACTGCTCGATCGATTCCTCCGTCCGATCCATCGAACCGAACACGCAGCCGAGTTGATAGTGCAAATCCATTTTTTCGTCGTCCAAGATTTCCTTCTTATCGAGCGCCTTTTGCAGGGTACCCGCCGCCATATCGTTCATGCCTCGCTTGGCAAAGCACTTGCCCATATGCATCAACGACGAGATTTCCTTGTGGGGGTTCGCCTGCGAACGCTGGAAGGACTGGATCGCCGGGGTGATCTCGCCGGCCTCGAATTGCAGCATACCGAGGTCGTATCGCAACGACAAGTCGGAGGGATATGTATCGGACAAGCGCTGGATCTGCTCCATCTCAAACACCTTGCGCGCGACTTCCAATTCCCCGGCATCGCCTTGATCGGCTTGTTCAATCCGCCAGTCGAACTGCAACAGTTTCGTGTCGACGATAGCCCTGTCCACAGCGGCATCGGAGCGCAGGTTGGTCTTGTTGAACCGCTCGTAGTAGCCGACTGACTTGTCAAAATTCTTCACGCGGCTGTACAGTTCCGCCAGCGAGCGAATAAGTTTGAGGTTTTCCGGCTCGCCCACCAACCTCTGCTCGTACTCCTTGATCAGGTTCTCGGCTGTGGACTCCTGCTCGGAACGCCGGTTCTCCTGCTCAAGCAACACCGCCTCTGTCTCGTCCTTCAGCACCGCACGGTAGTCCGACTCACCGGAGACTACCTTGTCGTAGCCGCCCTCCGACAGGGTTCGGCTGGCCGTCAGGTTCTTGGACAATTGCAGCACCTCCTGGTCGCCAGGGTGCGCCTTGGCCAATGCCGTACAGGTTTCCTCCGCCTTGGCCACCTCGCCATTATTTACCAATGCCTGACAGTATCGCATGATGTTGGCCTTGTCATCCGGGTGTTTCTGCATGACAAGATCCAAGGCGAACAGCGCCGTGCGAGGGAACCCGGCCGCCGTGGCGGCATCCGCCAAAAGCTTGTTTCCCATCACGCTGTAGGGATCGTCATTCAGGACCTGCTCGGCCACCTCGATTGCATCAAGCGGATCCTTTTTCAACGCCAACTGGCCCTTCGGCAAAAGCGATGTCGAGGTCGTCTTGCCTAACATCTTGAAGAGGCCGCTCTTCTTGCCAGAACGCTTGAACTGATTGAGTCGCAGGGCCTCGCGGCACTCGAAAAACCCCGGCTCACGCCGTAGCGCCTGTTCGAAGAGCTTGGTCGCGTAGTCGAGATTGTCCTTTCGCAGCGCGGTGACCCCCTTCTCAAAATACTCTCGAGCCTGAGGTTGTACCTCTTTTTTTGTCTTTTCCGGCATTCGCTAAAACCTTCACGAATCGTACCGACAAACCCCAATTGATGCAAACAACCTCCCGCCCGCGCTTCGCGGTTGCCCTGTATAGGAGGGTCGTGTACAACATTTGCCGCCGGTTATCGGCAGACACCCATGAGCAGGGAAACCAAAGAGGAAAACCAAGACACCACCCAAATCGAGATCAACGACTCGGAGGAGAAAGACAATAACGCCCCGCCCACACCGGATCAACAAAGCCAAGTGCCCGACCCGGTGGACGAGGAATATGAAGAGGAGAAGGAGCTCCCCCCGCCCACCCCGGAGGAAGTCAATGAGCTTCGACAACAGGCGGCCAAGGCGGAAGAGTTTTATGACAGGCTTCAGCGCCAGGTCGCCGAGGCCGACAATCTTCGCAAGCGCTTGGCTAAAGAGAAGCAGGATGCCGTCCGCTACGCCAACGAGTCCCTCATCGAGCAACTGCTCCCCACGATGGACAGTTTCGAGATGGCCATGTCAGCCGTCCGGAACGCGGATGACAGCACAATCGACTCGCTGAAGACCGGCATCGAGATGGTTCACACCCAACTCAAGAGAACGCTCGAGGAGGTCGGCCTAGTTGAAATCGACGCCGCTGGCAAAGCGTTTGACCCCTCCCAACACGAAGCCGTGTCACGCAAAAAAACCGATGAGGCCGACGAGGGCACCGTGATCGAGCAAACCCGCAAAGGCTACCGACTGAGGGATCGTCTCCTGAGAGCTGCCTCCGTTGTCGTGGCCGCCCCCTCCGGAGAGACCGAGGAAGCCAACGAGCAATAAGCATGGCCAAGCGCGATTACTACGAGGTGCTGGGCCTTAGCAAGGGCGCCTCCGCTGATGAAATCAAAAAAGCCTACCGCAAGCTCGCCGTCAAATATCATCCTGACAAGAATCCCGACAACAAGGAATCTGAGGAGAAATTCAAGGAAATTGGTGAAGCCTACGAGGCCCTGAGCGATCCCGAGAAAAAATCAGCCTACGACCAGTTTGGCCACACCGCGTTCGGCGCGGGTTCCCGGGCAGGTCGCAGCGGCGGCGGGTTTCACGATCCGTTCGACATTTTCCGGGAGGTGTTCAGCGGCGGTGGCGGCAGTGGGGGCGTTTTTGAGGATTTGTTCGGCGGCGGCGGCCAACGCAGTTCCTCCGGCCCGTCGCGCGGCTCCGATCTGCGCTACGACATGGAGTTGACCTTCGAGGAAGCCGTCCACGGTTGCGAAAAGGAAATCCGCCTTAGCAAACTCGACTCCTGTGATTCCTGCAAAGGTAGCGGTGCAGCGGACGGCGGACGGCGCTCGACCTGCGGCACCTGCAACGGCCGCGGGCAAGTCGTCCAGTCACAGGGCTTCTTCAGCGTGGCGCAGACTTGTCCCCGATGTCACGGCAGCGGTGCCTCCATCGACAAGCCATGCCTCAGTTGCAACGGCGAGGGCCGCCGCGACAAGTCCAGCAAAGTTACCATCCGCGTCCCGGCAGGCGTCGATACCGGCGCGCGACTGCGCTCCACCGGCAACGGCGAAGCCGGCGTTCACGGCGGCAAACCGGGAGACCTGTACGTTGTGCTACACGTGAAGGAGCATGAGATTTTCGAGCGCGACGGCGACGACTTGCAGTGCGAAGTGCCCGTTAGCTTCGTGCAGTCAACACTTGGCTCGGAGATTCAAGTACCCACCTTAAACGGCAGCGCTCGAATCAATGTGCCGCCCGGAACCCAGTCCGGAAGCATTCTACGCCTTCGCGGCAAAGGCGTCAAAAACGTGCAAGGCTACGGGCACGGCGACCTGCATGTGCGCGTCA